>JAHZKS010000022.1 GCA_022600235.1 Alphaproteobacteria bacterium
AAATAATTTTATTTTTTATTTTTTATTACAAGACCAAGCTCTTTTAACTGTTCTTCGCTAACCTCAGATGGAGCTTTCATCATCAAGTCTTGCGCATTTTGATTCATTGGAAACATAGTTACTTCTCTGATATTTTTTTCATTTGCAAGCAACATTACAATTCTATCAATGCCAGGAGCAATTCCTCCATGTGGGGGAGCTCCATAGCTAAGAGCATTGATCATTCCACTAAATTTTTCATCTACTTGTTTTTTATCGTATCCAGCTATAGAAAATAATTTATACATAAGTTCTGGCTTATGATTTCTTATTGCTCCGCTACAAAGCTCAATTCCATTACAAACTATATCATATTGATATGCTAGTATCTTCAAGTAGTCTTCAGTAGTTTTTGCTTTCTTAAGCGCATCCATACCACCTTGAGGCATAGAGAATGGATTATGACTAAATTCTAACTTACCTGTTTTATCATCAATCTCAAAATACGGATAATCAACTACCCAACAGAATTCAAAACGATCATTACTTATTAGATTTAATTCTTCTCCTAAATGTGTTCGTACAAATCCAGCAATTTTTGCAGCCTCTAATTCTTTATCACATGATAAAAATACAGAATCTCCATCTTTAAGACCAGCAACTTGCTTTAATTTCTTTAACTCTTCTTCTTTTAATAGCTTTGCTATTGGCCCTTTAGCTGTCCCATCTTTAGAAAATATAATATAGGCCAAACCTTTAGCACCATGAGATTGCGCAAATTCAATCTTCTTATCAAAGAAACTACGCGGCTCTTCAGATGTGTTTGGAGCAGGAATCGCCCTAACCTTTGCACCTTTCTTGATATTTTGTACAAAAATTGAAAATCCAGAATCTGCAAATATATCAGTTACATCAGATATAATTATTGGGTTTCTAAGGTCAGGTTTATCACTACCATATTTCAACATCGCCTCAGCATATGTGATCCTTGGAAATGGATATTCAGAAATCTTTTTATCTGAAAATTCTGAGAATATTTTATATACTACTGGTTCAATCGCTTGAAAAACATCTTCTTGAGTTACAAAAGACATCTCCATATCTAACTGGTAGAACTCTCCTGGAGATCTATCTGCTCTTGAGTCTTCGTCTCTAAAACAAGGCGCTATCTGGAAATATTTATCAAAACCAGATACCATTATTAATTGCTTAAAGATTTGTGGAGCTTGAGGCAACGCATAGAATTTTCCATGATGCAACCTACTTGGCACCAGGAAATCTCTTGCACCCTCAGGAGAGCTAGATGTAAGTATAGGGGTCTGAAACTCCATAAACCCTTGAGCTACCATCTCGCTCCTCATCATATTGATCACTTGGGAACGCAGAATAATATTCTTATGCACTTTCTCCCTTCTAAGATCTAAATAGCGATATTTTAGCCTGATATCTTCGCCATAATCCTCATCACTATTTACTTGTAAAGGCAAATGATCTGCTTCAGACTCTACAATAAGATTTTTTACCTTAATTTCTACCTTACCAGTAGGAATAGAATCATTTACAGTATCAGGAGTTCTAGCAACAACACTACCTTCAACAGTAACAACACTCTCATTGCGAATAGAAGATGCCTTATCTAAAAAAGGATTCTTAGCATCGAAAACTAATTGGGTCACGCCATAATGGTCTCTAAGATCTATGAACAATAGATGCCCATGATCCCTTTTCCTATGGATCCAGCCAGATAGTTTGACATTTTTGCCAACATCACCAATTGAAATCTCATCACATTTATGCGTTCTATACTTGTTGTTCATCAAGGGTTTTAACTGTTAAATATATGTGTGTTTCTTTATATATCAAAACAAATCACAATCCAAGAATTATTTGTTTCTCATATAAATACTCGATTAACACTTTGTTAACTCTTGAGTGAGACAATTTTAGTTATAATATTATTTAATAAGGTAAAAAATATGTCAAATACAGCAGCAATGGCAGCAGAGCCGGCACCGGCGGCAGCTTTAACCACAATAGAAGTCATTCAAGATTCAGCAGAAAAACTCTTAGACATTTCTTATGAAGAAATAAAACCTCCAACATTAAATGACACAGACCGTGCACTGATAGCAGAAGTAGTAATGGATGTTATTAAAGGAATAGACGCAAACAAATTACATAACAGAATTGGGCGTGGAATTAAAAAAGGTGCAATGGCTGTTGGACAAGGAGCAAAAGATGCATGGGAAGCTATAAGCTCAGAAGAAGCTAAAGCGCTTTATGGAAGAATAGGTAACGCACTTATACTTAACATGAACGACCCAGAGGGTTTTGTAAGAACAAAATTAAATGAATTTGGTCAAGCTGTAACTAAGTTAGCGAATCAAGTAAATGACTATTTCAAAGACCAGAAAACTATGGGTGGGAAAGCCGTTGCTGCGATTAAGAAAGCCTTTAAGGAATTTGGTGAATCTTTTACTAAATTCTTCGAAGAACTATTAGGCCCAACACTTGCTGCAAAAGGTTATGAAATTGCTGATAAGATGCAAGATGTAGCAGTTAAATTTGGTCGTTACATGGAAAAAGGACCTTTATTAAAATTAACAGCTGGAGCTGAATATGGAAAAGAATCACTTAAGAATAAACTTGGAACACAACTTGCAAACTTAGGCCATAAACTAAGAGGAGATGACACTCAAACACTTCAAGATAATTCAAAAGAAATAAGGTCTTCAATAAAGGTTAACTCTCACTTCAAAGAGTTTTCATTAGATGAAAAACACAGAGAAGACGATGCAAGACGTAAAGAGAAAAGAGAGACTAGAAACGCAAGAATAGCTGCAAAAAGAAAAGGTAAAGGTAAAGGTAAAGGACCGACAAGATAAGTTAGAAATTATTATTTAATAAGGTAAAAGATATGACAAATGCATCATCACCAGCATCACCAACAGCGGCGGCTTCAGCCACAATAGAAGTCATTCAAGATTCAGCAGAAAAACTCTTAGACATTTCTTATGAAGAAATAAAACCTCCAACATTAAATGACACAGACCGTGCACTGATAGCAGAAGTAGTAATGGATGTT
>JAHZKS010000023.1 GCA_022600235.1 Alphaproteobacteria bacterium
AAGAATGACATAAAACCTAATTTTACATTATGCTTCTTCACAAATTCGTCCTTATATCTGCTGCGTAAACGCATAACTTTTGAAAGGTCAACCTCGTTGAAAGTTGTCAATATAGCCGCTGTGTTTTGTGAATCTTTCAGTCTTTCAGCTATACGTTGTCTCAGTCTAGACATTTTGACTCTTTCTTCTCCTCTCTCATCAACAGGAGCTATTTCTCCAGTGTCTTGAGAAGCAGATGAACCAGAACCAAGCACATCGGATTTAGTTACTCTGCCATCTTTACCACTACCTTGCATGTTACTAGTGTCTATATTTTTTTCCGCTGCAATCTTTCTTGAAGCTGGAGACAGGTTATCTTTGGATCCATTTGACACTGGCGCAGGAGCAGATTCTGTTGCTGAAGCTTTTTTCTCTTCTGTCGCTGGAACTTCTTTCTTCTCTGCACCGCTTGATTTATCAGCTTCGTTACCACCGGCACCTGCTTTTATACTTCCTAGCGCATCTCCTTCTTTCACCACAGCACCTTCTTTCGCTGTGATAGATGCTAAAGTACCGGCAGCTTCTGCTGTAACTTCTAGAGTAATTTTATCTGTTTCTAACTCCACTAAAAGTTCATCGGCACTAACCGAATCACCTTCTTTTTTATGCCATTTACCAATAGTTGCCTCTGATACTGATTCTCCTAGTGGTGGAACTTTTATTTCACTCATATTAAGCCTCTTTTAATTGATCGCTTCTTTTATTATTTCTTTTTGTCTTCTGTTATGCACCGAAGCATATCCTGCAGCAGTTGAAGCAGAATAACCTCTGCCTACATATTCTAATGGTTTCTTGATCTTCAATTTTTCCATTAATTGCTCAATCCTTGGTCTTATAAAGTACCAAGCCCCCATGTTTCTTGGCTCTTCCTGACACCACACCAACTCTTCTGCATTAGTGTATTTCTTTAATTCTGCCAGTAATTCTTTCTCTGGGAAAGGATAATATTGCTCCACTCTGATTATAGATACATTCTTTTTATTGTCTTTTTTTACACCTTCTAACAATTCATAATATATTTTCCCACTACACAAAACCAACTTCTTTGATTCTTTATTATTATCTCTATTGTCAGATAATATAGGTGAAAATTCTTTTCCTTCGCCAAACTCTTCTATCGTGGACACTGCACTAGGATGCCTTAATAAAGATTTAGGAGACATAACGATTAAAGGCTTTCTATAATTCCTATGAATTTGCCTTCTTAAAGCATGAAAATAGTTTGCTGGAGTTGTGCAATTTACAACTTGCATGTTGTTTTCAGCACACAATTGCAGATATCTTTCTAACCTTGCAGAGCTATGCTCTGGACCTTGCCCTTCATAACCATGAGGAAGGAGCATCACTAATCCACTAGCTCTCATCCACTTCATCTCAGCTGAAGATATAAATTGATCTATGACGATTTGCGCACCATTTGAAAAATCTCCAAATTGAGCTTCCCATATTACAAGATTATTTGGGTTAACAAGACTGTATCCATATTCAAAACCAAGCACCGCATACTCAGACAAGCAACTATTTATCACCTCAAAATGCGCTTGGTCTTTTGAGATATTATTTAGAGGAGTAAATTTACCTCCCGTTTCCTGATCTGTTACAACACTATGCCTGTGAGAAAACGTCCCTCTCTGACTATCTTGACCAGAAAGCCTTACTCTTGTACCTTCCAAAAGCAATGACCCTATAGCTAAAGCTTCACCAGTTGCCCAATCTATGTTTTCTCCTGAAGATAAAGACAATGTACGCTTTTCAAACCCCTTTAATATAGTTTTATGAGCCTTAAAGTCAGATGGAAGATTTATAAGAGCTTTACCAATCTCCTCTGTTGTCTTTTTATTTATACCTGTTTTTTTATCTTTGCCTCTAGTTTCACTATAACTTACAAAACCTTTCCATAATCCTTCAAACCACTCTTCTTTTTCTGGTTTATAAGTTTTTGAAGCCTCTAACTCTTTATCTAATTGTTTCCTATATTTTGACTTTACTTCAGAGACATAAGATTCTTCTATAATATTTTTTTCTATGAGTTCCTTGGCATAAATATCAGATGGAGTAGAAAGATTATCCACCTTCTTATACATAGAAGGCTGCGTAAATCTTGGTTCATCTATCTCGTTATGCCCATGTAATCTGTAACATACTAAGTCTATTACTATATCTTTCTTAAACTTATTTCTATATTGAGCTGCAATTGCACTAGCCTTAGCAACTTCTAAAGCACAATTTCCATTAACATGAAATATCGGAGCCTTTACAGTTTTTGCAACCTCTGTTGCATACCTTCCTGAGCGAGCCTCTTCAGATGTAGCGGTAAATCCTACCTGATTATTTATTACTATATGCACTGTACCACCAGCATTATAACCAGAAAGCTCACTTAGCACCAAAGACTCCATAACCACACCCTGGCCCGCAAACGCAGCATCTCCATGAAATAATACACCCGCAGCTTTCACCCTATCCTTGTCACCAAAACAATCTTGTTTTGCTCTAACTTTACCTGCTACAACAGGGTTAACTGCCTCTAAATGAGATGGGTTCGCAGCCAAAGAAATATGCACTTTATTTCCATTATCAAACTTCAAGTCATAAGACGTACCTAAGTGATATTTCACATCACCTGAAACATCTAGATGCTCTGGATGAGCCATATTACCTTGAAATTCAGACAACATAGATCTATAAGGCTTGTTGAAAATCTTTGTTAACATACTAAGCCTTCCTCTATGAGGCATACCAAAAACTATATCTTCTACGCCAGATTCCGACAATTCTCTTATTATCTTCCTTGCAGCGATAATTGAATTTTCAGCCCCCTCTATAGAAAATCTTTTTGCACCGGGAAACCTGCTTTGAAGAAATTGCTCAAAAGTTTCTACTTGCAATAAAGAATTTTAAAATTTCTTTTTTCTCTTCATTTGGCAAATCATTTTCTTTCTCAAAATTTTCTATTTTCTTTTCCAACCAGTCGTTTTCTTCAAAATTATCGGAATAAGAAAACTCATAACCCACTTTATTTGAATAGACATTCTCTAAAGAGGAAATTATTTGTTTTACCGTAGCATCTTTCATGCCGCATACTTCTGACTTCAAAGAAACCGAAACATCTAAATCTTTTTCTCTTACACCAAATGACTCTGCATCTAATCTGAGATCTTTTTTAGTTGGAAGCTTTTCTATCTCTAAAGGATCTATTTGAGCTAAATAATGCCCTCTTTTACGATAAGATTTAATTAACCCCATTACTCTAGCAGAAAGAGTATCTGTAGATTTTCCTTCCGAAGGCTTTTCTTCTTCACCCTCTGTTTCACGTGAAACATGCAGAATTTTATTCTTATAAGGAGCCCAAGAAGGAGATCTAACAAACTCCTCTTTCTCTTCAATCCTTTCAAAATAAGACTGCCAGGTAGAATCCACAGATTCTGGATCTTTCAAATACTGATTATACAACTCTTCTACAAAAAGACTGTTCAAACTAAAAAGTTGCGAAGTTGTTTTTTGAGAATTATTACTCTCAGACATCTCATCCCTTCAAAATTTTTGAAACTGTTTCTCCTATAGCTGCAGGAGTAGGAGATATATGTACTCCAGCAGATTTTAAAGCCTCTAATTTTGCCTCTGCACCACCAGATCCACCAGATATTATTGCACCAGCATGACCCATTCTCTTTCCTGGAGGCGCTGTTACACCTGCAATAAATGCAACCATAGGCTTTTTAATTTTTGATTTTTTTATAAATTCTGCCGCTTCCTCTTCAGCGCTACCACCAATCTCACCTATCATAACTATAGATTCAGTTTTAGGGTCTGATAAGAACATTTCTATACAATCAATGAAGTTAGTCCCATTTACAGGATCACCACCAATACCAATACAAGTTGATTGACCAAACCCAGCTTTAGTTGTCTGATCCACCGCTTCATATGTTAAAGTTCCAGACCTAGAAACAATACCGATACTACCAGGCTTGTGTATGTATCCAGGCATAATACCGATTTTACACTCACCAGGAGTAATAACACCAGGACAGTTAGGACCAATCAATCTAGTTTTTGATTTTTTCAAAGCGCTTTTCACTTTTATCATATCCATAACAGGTATTCCTTCTGTTATACACACAACTAAATCCATCTCTGCTTCTATGGCTTCCATTATAGAATCAGCAGCAAATGGAGGAGGAACATAAATCACAGAAGCTGTAGCTCCAGTTTTGTCTTTTGCCTCAAGCACAGTATTAAACACAGGAAGATCAAGATGCTTCATCCCTCCTTTACCAGGAGTAACACCACCCACCATTTTTGTTCCATACTCTATTGCTTGAGTTGAATGAAATGTACCTTGAGACCCAGTAAAACCCTGGCAAATAACTTTTGTTTCTTTATTAACTAATACAGACATTTTTCCTATTTCTTTATTACATTAACTGCTTTTTGTGCAGCATCGTCAAGATCATCAGCTGTAACAATTTCTAGCCCAGACTCTGCTAGCAATTTTTTACCTAGCTCAAAATTAGTCCCCGCAAGTCTAACCACCAGCGGAATGCTTACTCCTACATCTTTCACAGCAGCAATAATTCCTTCAGCTATAATATCGCACTTCATGATACCGCCAAAAATATTAACCAAAATAGCGCTCACATTTTTATCAGAAAGAATGATTTTAAAAGCTTCAGAAACTCTCTCTTTTGTTGCACCACCACCAACATCTAAAAAGTTTGCAGGCTCTGCCCCATAATACTTGATGATATCCATAGTAGACATCGCAAGCCCAGCTCCATTTACCATACATCCTATATTACCATCCATCTTCACATAGCTAAGATCATGTTCTTTTGCTCTCAACTCTAAGGGATCTTCTTCTGCCTCATCTCTATATTCCATAAGGTCTTTATGTCTATATAAAGCATTATCGTCAAAATTAACTTTTGCATCCAAAGCGACTACGTCACCTTCTTTTGTTTTTACTAATGGGTTGATTTCAACTTGATCACAATCAAGCTCTATAAAGGCTTTGTATAGACTTAACGCTACCTTAACAAATTTTTTCAACAAATCGCCTTCTAAACCTAGAGCAAACGCAAGCTGCCTAGCGTGAAAACCCATCATTTCACCGTTTTTGATTTGCACTTTAATTATTTTCTCGGGATTTTTTTCTGCCACCTCTTCAATATCCATACCACCTTCTGATGACACGATAAACACAGGCACAGATGAAGATCTATCCGTTACTATGCTTAAGTAATATTCTTTATCTATATTTGAGCCGCTTTCTATATATACCCTTCTAACCTGTTGTCCTTCAGGGCCTGTTTGATGCGTTACTAAAGTTTTACCAAACATTTCTTTTCCTAAAGAAATAGCTTCTTCTTTTGTTTTCGCCAACTTCACACCACCAGCTTTACCTCTACCACCAGCATGAATTTGCGCCTTTACAACCCAAACCTTGGTATCGAGTTCTCTTACAGCAGCTTCTATTTCTGCAGGATTCAAAGCCGGAATTCCTTCAGGAACAGGGACCCCATATTTACGCAACACTTCTTTAGCTTGATATTCGTGAATATTCATAACAACCACTCATAGATCACATTTTACTCGCATGTTTTACAACACGAAAACACCTTTGAAAAGAGATTTCTCTTATTTCTTACATCTGATGATACTATCTTTGCTGAACCTTTGCCAGAACTTATCACAAAACAGTAAATATTATTATCTATACAGATGTAGCTTTAGTTAATTCTTTCACCGCAGACACAGATCTTTGGAAAGAAAACTTTTCTTCTTTGGTCAATTCAAGCTCAAGTATTTTTTCCACTCCCTTGCTGCCAATGATAACAGGCACACCAACATAGATGTCCTTTTCTCCATACTCACCATTTAAATAGGCAGCGCAAGGAAGAAGCCTTTTTCTATCAAACATGTATGACTCTGCCATTTCAATCGCTGAAGCCGCTGGAGCATAAAAAGCAGATCCAGTTTTTAGAAGCCCAACAATCTCAGCGCCTCCTTTTCTAGTACGCTCGGTGATTTCATCTATTTCTTTTTTACTTAACAATGAAGTCAAAGAAACTCCGCCAACAGTTGTGTGATTATTTAAAGGAACCATTGTGTCTCCATGCCCACCCAAAACCAGGCTTTTGATTTCTTTTACAGAAACTCCTGTGGCCTGACTGACAAAAAAATTATATCTGGAAGTGTCCAGTACACCAGCCATTCCTATAACTTTCTTGGGGCTTATCCCAGAAGCTTTTTGCATAACATAAACCATAGCGTCTAAAGGATTAGTAACAACTATCACAAACGCACCTGGTGAATGCTTCTTTATGTTTTCTGCTACAGATTTTATTACTTTTGTGTTTACAGAAATAAGATCATCTCTGCTCATACCGGGTTTACGAGCAATACCCGCTGTTACTATTATCACATCCGAGTTTTCTATGTCTGAATATGAATTTGTTCCAACCACAGAAGCATCTACACCTTCTGCAGCAGCACACTGAGATATATCCAAGGCTTTACCTTGCGGCACCCCCTCAACAATGTCAAACAAAACGATGTCTGCTGTTCCTTTCATGGCCAATATATGGGCCATTGTGCCACCTATATTACCAGCACCTATTAAAGATATTTTCTTTCTCATACAACCCCCCGTAGATAGAAAATTAAGAATTCATAGATTCAAAAAAACTAGTGTTATTTTTAGTAGACTTTATTTTACTATGCAAGAAATCCATAGCATCAATCCCACCCATTGGCATTAATATTCTTCTTAGCACCCAAATCTTTGACAAAGTTGCCTTATCATAAAGCAAGTCTTCCTTACGAGTACCAGATTTTGTAACATCTATAGCTGGGAACACTCTTTTATCAGATATCTTTCTATCAAGAATAATTTCAGCATTACCAGTTCCTTTGAATTCTTCGAATATCACCTCATCCATTCTTGACCCAGTTTCAACCAATGCAGTAGCTATAATCGTTAAAGAACCACCGTTTTCTATATTTCTAGCAGCTCCTAAAAATCTTTTTGGCCTTTGAAGCGCATTAGAGTCAACACCACCAGACAACACCTTACCAGATGATGGAACAACTGTGTTATAAGCCCTAGCCAATCTTGTTATATTGTCTAACAAAATCACAACGTCTTTTTTCTGCTCAACCAATCTCTTTGCCTTCTCAATAACCATCTCTGCAAGCTGCACGTGCCTTGTTGCTGGCTCATCAAAAGTAGAACTAACAACCTCACCCTTCACAGACCTAGCCATGTCAGTAACCTCCTCAGGACGCTCATCTATAAGTAAAACTATAAGCTCTATCTCAGGGTGATTCACAGACAAAGAATTGGCTATGTTTTGCATTAACATGGTTTTACCAGTTCTTGGAGGAGCAACAATCAATGCCCTTTGACCCTTCCCAAGAGGACAAACCAAATCTATCACTCTAGAGCTAGGATCTTTGTTGCCGTCAACCTCTAACCTAAGCCTTTCGTTTGGATAAAGAGGAGTTAAGTTATCAAAGTTAACCCTATGCCCTACTTTTTCCGGAGGAGCGCCGTTAATATCCTTAACCCTAAGCAAAGCAAAAAACCTTTCTCCTTGCTTCGGAGCTCTAAGTTGCCCACTAACAGTGTCTCCCGTACGAAGACCAAACCTCCTAATCTGACTTGGTGAAACATATATATCATCTGGACCAGCAAGGTAGTTTGCCTCAGGAGACCTTAAAAAACCAAATCCATCTTGTAAAACATCCAAGACACCTTCTCCTAAAAGCCCTCCCCCTTTTTCTGCCGTCTTCTTTAGTATAGAAAAAATCACATCTTGTTTCAGCATGCCATCTGGATTTTCAACCCCATGCTCTTCTGCTATCTCTACCAACTCAGTTGGTGATTTTCTTTTTAGATCTTTTAAAAGAATTAGTTTAGATGGATCGACTTCTTGGTGTTGGTGTTGATGTTGGTGCTTATCTTGCCTATGATGTTTTTTAGCATTTCTCTGAAACCCTCTGTTTTTTGACTCTTTTTCTGCAGGAGTTTTTTCTGTAGAAACATTTTCTGTAGGAGTTTTTTCTGAAGACATATCTTGCTCAGAAGGAGTATTAGCCCCGTTTTCTTGATCTGTCATAAAATAAAAGTGTAATAAGTTGTTAAAAAGCTAATCCAACAAAGATATTGATTTTTTGAAGAAATTCTTCCACAAGACAGTGGAAGCACTCGCCGATACTAACAAAAAAACCATTGTTGGTCAAGAACAATCTCTCTTTACTCAAAAGGCTTAACTATAACAGCTATAACTATCAAAACAAACATCACCGTTATAGACTCATTGACAACCTTGTAGAAGAAAGCGCTAGACTTATTTCTACCAAACTGAAAATCTACTCTACACTTAGCCAAAAACCCATGCATCGCCATCATCATCACAACTATAAGAATCTTTACATGAAACCAGACTCCTAAAGCAGCAAATCCGTAAATATCCGCTAACGTTATTCCCGTAATGAAAGCAACTATTATAGCGGGATTCATTATCGCCCTAAGAAGCCTTCTTTCCATTAATTGAAAAGTCTTGTCTTTATCGGATCCTTTCTTTGCATCTACGTGGTAAACATAAAGCCTAGGCAAATAAAACATGCCTGCCATCCAAGCAACTATAGCTATAAGATGTATGGCCTTTATCCACTCATAATACTCGTCTAACACACCTTTCCTCTAATTGTTGTTTACACATTCACAATTTTTCTTTGAACATTTTTTTATAATGTCACTAGAAATAACTTCCATAGGTTTCTCTGAACTGAAGTTGCTCAATTTTAAACATAGATTTTTTAAAGAATCAATAAAGATCTTGTTTGTACCTAGCGCACAAACTCTATAGTAGTTTTTCACTCCGCTTTTCATGGCAACCTCCTTATACTCTTTATCAAGCTCCACAAGAGTTTCTGAGTGTTCTGACACAAAAGCGACTGGTACAATAATAACACTATCTCCTCTTTTTCCAGCTTCTTTAATTTCATCTTCTGTAGATGGAGACAGCCACTCTTTTGGACCCACCTTGCTTTGATAACATACCTTGTGCCTTATGGCACTTGAGCCAAATTCCTTCATAATAAGTCTAACAGTCTCGTTTACTTGCTCCTCATACGGATCTCCTTTTTCTATAACGGAAACCGGCAAACCATGAGCCGAAAACAATATGATGGTTTCTTTTGCACCTATTTTATTGTTTTTTATTGTCTCTTTTATTAGCTCAGAATGAGCTTTTATAAATTTTTTATCAGAAAAAAAACAACATAGAGCTTTTATCTGTTTTCCAACTAGTGTGGTTTTTTTTATATTTTTACAAAAATCTTCAAAAGAAGATTTAGTAGTTGTACTAGAGAACTGAGGATATAGGGGCACAAGAATTATTTCATCCGGTTTATATTCTTCTATTTTTTTTATAGTCTCTACGCTAAAAGGATGCCAATACCTCATAGAGACGAACACTCTGTAGATGTCTTTTTGTTTTTTTAATTCTGTCTCCAGTTTTTTAGCTTGCTCTAAAGTAAGCTTTAGAAGGGGAGAACCACCCCCTATAGATTTATATATTTCTTGAGAGAATTTTTTTCTAAACAAAGATATGGCATTAGCAAAAACCCATCTGAGCGGCTTAGGAAATGGAATTATTGCCTTGTCATAAAATAAATTAAAAAGAAACGGCCTAACATCTTCAAGCTTCTCAGGACCACCTAAATTAAAAAGCACAACGGCTTTTTTCTTCATTTCATCCCCCTTACTACATCAACTAAATATTGAACATTTTCTACTGGAGTCTCTTTTGAAACTCCTCTTCCCAAATTGAATATAAAATTTCCTTCTCCAAATTCTTCTATTATTTTTTTTGCATGGGATTTTATCTTTTCTTTATCTTCAATCAAAATCATAGGGTCTAAGTTTCCTTGAATAATTGCTTTTCCCTGTAAATTTTCTTTCACCCATTTCAAAGGAAGATCTTGATCTATGCTTACAATATCTGGCTTAACTCTTTCGACATAGTCTTTATATCTGAAGCTAGATTTCCTTGGGAAACAAATAATTGGTATGTTCTTATGCTTATCTCTAATTTTTTTAACAATCTCACAAGCAGGGTTTATTACAAACTCCTCATACTTGTCCACAGATATTTCTCCAGCCCAAGAATCAAACAACTGGACCATATCTGCTCCTGCTTCTATTTGCTTTATTAAATGTTCAGAAACAGCTTCTGTTAGTTTTTTTATTACTCTTCTTGATTCTTCTTTGTTTTTGATTAAAGCAATGTTTGCGCTATCAAAATTTTTACTTCCTCCTCCCTCAACCATGTATGAAAACAATGTCCATGGAGCGCCAGCAAATCCTATTAATTCTTTTTCTTTAGGAAGTTTTTTTCTTGTTATTTTTATTGCTTCATACACAGAGTTAAGACTATTCCCTATGTTTTTTTCTACAAATCTGTTTATATCTTTTTCTTCAAAAGAAATCTTTGTCATTACTGGACCTTTGTCTTTCACAAATTCAAGATCTAAACCCAGAGCATGAGGAATAACAAGAATGTCTGAAAATATTATAGCTGCATCAAAATCAAATTTATTTATTGGTTGCATGGTTATTTCAGAAGCAATTTCAG
>JAHZKS010000006.1 GCA_022600235.1 Alphaproteobacteria bacterium
ATTAATATGGCGAATCCTAGGTGGCCTAATTTCATTGAGAGTTTCGATATATTTCTGTAGCTTTTTAGTAATGATAAAATAAGAAATATAGATGCATGGATATAAGATAAATTTAAGTAGCCAGAAATCTCAGAAGTGTAATTTATTAATGCAAGTATAACTGCGCTTAGTAGTAGCAATATGCACACATTCCTCTTTGTGTTTGCTGAATATATGCCAGCAATATATATGATGGGTAAGAAAAATATGGATAAAGTTTTTGTATAAAACCCTTCATCTATTGATACTGTTTGACCATATAAAAAATCTGCAATAATTGGGTATGTGATTCCTAATATTATTACAATGCAAGCGCAAAAAAGTAGAGCAATATTAGATGTTAACGATAGTGTGGTTTTGTCATTGAGTATTGCTAGCTTATTATTAAGTAGATGACGAGTTTTATAAAATATATATATGCTTAATATGGTGAAGATTAATAAGACTATAAGCATTATCAGCCCTTTTTCTGGAGAGAATGCAAAGCTATGTACAGAAACTAATACTCCTGAACGTACCAAAACCATTCCAAAGAAAGATAAAATAAATGTAGATACATTAGATATAAAGAAGTGCCTACACGAAATACCACTGCTTTTAACTAATTTTAGCATATGTAAAGAGATTGTGGATGCAATCCATACTATTAAAGATACATTCTCTACAGGATCCCAGAACCAAAATCCTCCCCATCCAAGCTCTCGATATGCCCACCAACTACCTAATGATATTCCTACAGTTAGTAATGCCCATGGCGCAATAATCCAAGGATGAAATTTCTGTATCAAGTCTGTATTAATGATGGTTTTTTTGTGCAGTAAAACTGAAATGCTTAGTGCTGCAGGGACAGATAAACCAGCGTATCCAAGATATAGTATAGGAGGATGTATAGTGAGTCCTATATCTTGCAGTAGTGGATTAAAACCATTCCCATCTGGTAATAGCGCTTTTGATAATATGAAAGGATTTGATGTGATAAGTATAATAGCGATTAGAGATAGCACTACAAAAGATTGTATACATAGTGCTGTATTCGTGATGTGTTTGTTAAAGTTGGTTTTAGTGGAAAAGATAAAACTTATGAAACTAAACGCCCATACTAGAAGTAGCATAGAGCCTTCGTGATTAGCCCAGACTCCTGTAATTTTATATAGCAATGGTATAAATTCATGTGAATTTTCTACCACGTTTAAGAATCTGTAATCTGTGTTGATATGCAAATTTATTAATTTTAGTAGGGCAATAGTTAGCAAGCCAAACTGTAAGAAAGTATGAGTCTTCACTCTATGCAACCTAGAACCAGTAAGAGTAAATATCAAACTGAGCACGCATGATATAGCTGTAAAATATAGAAGCAGATTTCCTAGATTATTCATTTCTTGAAATTTTTTGGATTACATAAGAATGTATCATTTGCTGAATTTATTGGTTTCTTAGGTGCATAATTTTCATCATGTTTTGCTAATAATTTTTCAGCAATGAAAATTTTACTATCTTTTATCCTACCTACAGACACTATACCTTGTCCTTCCCTAAAAAGTGAAGGTAGAATTCCATGATAATGAATATCGATATCATTTATGCAGTCTGTAATGGTGAAAACTATCTTATGCTTACCGTTGTGGTGTAACTTTTTTATAGTGCCTGGTTTTACTATTCCTCCAACTTTAATATCACGCTTTAGTAAGTTTTTTGAAAGTAATTCTGTTGGAGTATAAAAGAACGTAATATTTTCATTTAAGCTAGACATTACAATCCATAGTCCTATAGAGATAGAGCTAAGTAGTGTTAGCAGAGTTAATGTTCTTTTTAGTTTTGGCTTTTTCATTTGTTAGATACTGAAGTTCTGTACAATATTTTTTGTACCTAGAAATTGTCAAAAATGCTACTAAAGATAATGTTAATCCAAAAAATCCGAAGCTGAAGTATATGTAATGATGCATTAGTATACAAACAATTTAATATTATTTATGTAGCTTTTACATGAAATTTCACGAGAGTCAAGATGGTTCAATCATGGGTACTAGATAACATAGGTGTAGATTCACTAAAACTGAAAGAGCATTCAGTGAACAAACCTTCCTCTAATGAGGTTCTGATTAAAAATAAAACCATAGGAGTGAATACAGTAGATCTGCTACAGATAGAGGGGTCTTATAAGCTACCGCTTCCTGCAATAATTGGCTGTGAGGCATGTGGTGTAGTTGAAGAAGTCGGGTCAGATATAGTAGAGTTCAAAAAGGGCGATAGGGTAGCTTATGCCACATCCCCAGGAGGTGCATATACAGAGATACGTTGTATTGATCGTAAATTTGTTGTTCCTGTTCCAGACTATATTAATGATGATGATGTTGCGGCATTACTTATGAAAGGAATGACGGCTCATATGCTACTTAGAAGAACTTTTTTTGCAACAAAAGATAATACTCTTTTAATAAACAATGCTGCAAGTGGTTTTGGGCAAATTATGTGTACTTTGGCAAAGCATTATAATGCTAAAGTTGTTGCTACTGTTGCCAGTCCAAGTGAAAGCAAGGTTGTAGAAGGTCTAGATGTTGATAAAGTAATCAATATAAAGTCAGAAGATCTAAAAGAAGGGGTGATAAAATTTACTAAAGGATTTGGTGTGCATGCTGCATTCGACTATTTTGGTTCTGCAACCTTCTCAAAGTCTTTATCATGCATAGCATATTTTGGTGTTATGGTTAATATGATGAATTCATATGGTAAAGTTTCAAGTTTTGATATATCAAAACTATTCTACAGATCAAATTTTATTACAAGTCCCAATTTATTTGTGTATAAAAAAGACAGGGCTGAGTTATTATTAAGCTCAAATGAAGTATTTGCTTTGAAGCAAAAAAAGAAAATTTACTCTAATATAGTAAAAAAGTATAAATTTTCAGAAGTTAAAGAAGCCTATTCAGATTTCAGAAGTGGTAAAATGTTAGGGCAGATGATAATTACAATATGAATAAGGTTACAGAATTAGTCGAAAATAATATTGATGATCTATTAGAGGTTGTTGTAGGTGCTGGTGACATTATTATGAAGTATTTTAATGATGGATTCAAAACTTTCATTAAGTCTGATGGCAGCCCAGTTACAGAAGCTGATTTAGCAGCAGACAAGTTTATCTCTAGCAATCTAGCAAAGATTATACCAGGAGTCTTTATGGTCTCTGAAGAGGGTTATGAATCAGATAAAAGTGGATTTAATGATATCCCAGACGTGTTTTGGTGTGTGGATCCTCTTGACGGTACAAAAAACTTCATAAAGAAAGATAGCACTTTTACCGTTAATATAGGTTTGGTAGTAAATAAGAAGCCTGTATTTGGCATGCTCTATGTGCCTCATAGTCAGAGACTATATTATTCAACAAAATCAGGTGGATATAAAATACATCAAGGAGCTAAGGTGAAGCTTCAATCTAGTAATATGACGGATGTGAATATAATAACAAGCAAAAGAACTTCGGATAAACACATACAAAAACTCATACGTAATGTTGAAAGCAACAAAGTTATCTGTAAGTATACAAAGATGGCTAGTTCAGAAAAGTTTTGTTATCTTGCAGATTCTAACTTTAATGTATTTCCATCTTTCGCTTCGAGTAGTGAATGGGATACAGCGGCTGGGCACTCTATATTAAAATCAGTTGGTGGTAATGTGTTTTCTTCGATAGACCATGAATTAGAATATGGTAAAAAAGGATTTAAGAATCCATCTTTTATCGCTTTAAGTAATCCTAAAAAGATTCCTCATTCGCTAATTTCCAATCTTCTGCAAATTCTGGATTAATTCTTTTAGATAGTAATTCTCCTGGTTTTAGTGGAGGAAAGAGCTTTAAGTAAGATATACTACCTTTCTTTTCATTTCTTCTATATATAAGACCAGGTTCTAAACCATCTAAAGAATTTACACCTAGAGCACCTGCTAATTCTCTAAAGCTTCTCATTGTATTGCGATGGTAATTATAAACTCTTTCCGCTTTATCTTCTACAAAAAGTGCTTTAGAACGTATTTTGCTTTGAGTTGCTATCCCAGTCGGGCATGAGTTGTTATGACAGTTAAGAGATTGTATACAACCTAATGCAAACATCATAGGTCTTGCAGTGTTACATATATCGGCGCCAATTGCTAATTTCTCTAGAATATGAAATCCAGTGGCAACTTTTCCACTAACTATAATTTTAATTTGGTCTCTGATATTTATTCCTACAAGGCAGTTATGAACGAATACTACAGCTTCATTAGAAGTAATACCTAACCTATTAGTGAATTCTAGAGGAGCAGCACCTGTACCTCCTTCTGAGCCATCTACTGTAATAAAATCAGGATATATTTTTGTTTTGACCATGGCTTTGCAGATAGACATAAAATCTGTTTTCTTTCCTATGCATAGTTTAAAACCAACTGGTTTGCCTTCGGAAAGGTCTCTAAGTTTTTTTATGAACTTAAGAAGAGAGTGTGGTGAATCAAATTCGGAATGTGCTGGAGGAGATAGACAATCTTTATCTAGAGGGATTCCTCTGATTTCAGCAATTTCTTTAGATATTTTCTCTTTTGGCAATATTCCGCCATGAGAAGGTTTAGCTCCTTGAGATAGTTTTAACTCGATCATTTTTACTTCATCTTGGGATGCAATTTTTTTGAACTTCTTTTTATCGAATCCTCCGTCTTCTGTTCGGCATCCAAAGTAAGCAGTTCCTAGCTGGAAGCATAGATCTCCACCTTGCTTGTGGTGTGGGCTTAAACCTCCTTCTCCAGTATTGTGGTAAAAATTTCCTTTTTTTGCTCCTTTATTTAATGCCATAATTGCATTTGAACTTAGGGCTCCAAAGCTCATAGCGGAAATATTTAGTATTGCGGAGGTATAAGGTTTTTTGCAGTATTTATTTCCAATTCGTACTCGAGTATTTGCTTCAGGAAAATGTTTTGGTGCTAAAGATTGTCTGCAAAATAAATACCCTGGCATTTCTATATGCTGTTTTGTACCAAATGGTACAGTGTCTAGAGCGTTCTTTGATCTTTGATACACAATGCTCCTAATTTCTCTATTGAAAGGAAGCTCTTCAGTGTCGTTAGCTATAAAATATTGTTGTATCTCAGCTCTAATATATTCAAGCATATACCTTATATGGCCTATAACTGGGTACATGCGAAGAATTGTATGCTTCGTCTGCAAAACATCATATGCGCCTACAGATATATAAAATATCATGAAAAATAGCAGAATGAGACTTAAGTCATCAAATTGAAAAATATGTAATATATAAGTAAGTGCTAATCCTAAAAGTGATAGAATATAAAAAACAATTCTCATCATATAAAATGGCCTTATGAAGTTTATATACTTACTATTGTATATTCTTCATAACGATTTACATCATGATTTTGGAAACAATAATTTTTCTCTACGTTACTTTAAGAGTTTGTGTGTTTTTAGTAATCCAAGATTACTTTTTTACTTTGTCAAAAAGACCGCTCTGTCCTTCTGGCCCAACAGGCAGATCAGAAGAATCAGTATTATATATGGTTTTGTTGAAAGTATTTTCACTTGCATCTACTAACATAGTAATTGTTGCATCCCCAGTAATATTTAACGTGGTACGCATCATATCTAGAATTCTATCTATACCAGCTATAAATGCAATTCCTTCAATAGGTATATTAATTGCAGATAAGACCATAGGTAGCATTATGATAGTACCACTAGGCATTCCTGCTGCTCCTATAGACCCAAGAGTAGCTGTTAGTATTATGAGAATATAATCTGTGGTAGTTAGATCTATGTTGTAGGCTTGAGCGAAAAACAATGTACATATACCAAGGTAAATAGCCATACCATCCATGTTAATAGCTGCACCAAGCGGTAATACAAATGATGTGCTGTTTTTTGAGACACCTAATTTATTTCTACATACATCCATAGTAGTAGCTAGAGTTGCTTTACTGCTACTTGTTGAGAATGCTAAGGATTGGTATTCAAGACTCTTTTTATAAAATGGTATTGGTGAAACTCTTATGAAAGCCCATATCATTATTCCAAAAATTATATATTGTATGGACATAGCTGTAAGTAGTGAGAATACAAGCATACCAAGGTTTTGTAATGCACCTATACCTTGTGTTCCTACTATTGAAGCAGTTAGTGCAAATGCACCATAAGGAGCCAATTTTAGAATCAAGTGTATCATCTTGAATACTACTTTGGCCGCTAATTGAAAACCAGTTACTATAAGTTTCTTATCTTTTCCAAGCTGATTAATAATAATTCCTGTGAAGAAAGAAAAGAATACTACTTGCAGTAATTTACCAGAAACCAATGCATTCAGTGCATTGTCAGGGATCGCATCATATAATAATGCTATGCCATCAAAATGCGCGCTGTTTGCTCTTTCTACCATAGGAAAACCCAATTCCGCAAGATTGATACCTTTTCCTGGTTGTAGAACGTAAGCTGTAGTTAGTCCTATTACAATCGCAAAAGAAGTAGTCGACAAAAATGCTATAATTGATTTCAGGGACAATCTAGAAAGAGAAGTAGAATCATTTATTCCTGTCATACCTATCACAATGGATAGATATATAAGAGGAACTATAATCATTTTAATAAGTCTGATGAATACATCTCCTATCGGCTTTAGCATTATGGCATTTTCTCCGAATATCACACCTACTATTACACCTAATACTAGACCTGCAGTGATTTTCTGCCAGAATTCAGCTTTCTTCCAAATGTTTTTGACTCTTCGCATATTTTGTACCCCTTAATAATATTTAATGACTCTCTTGGAGTAATTTTGTATGATTGGTAAATCAATAAAGCGGGCTGTGATTATAGTGGTATATTGTGAATCCATCAAGGACTTTAGTAAGAAACTAACAGAAAGTGGAGCTTTACTAGGTGTTGATTATGGTTCAAAGAAAATTGGAATCAGTATAAGTGATAAAAATAGGATATTTTCTGTGCCGTATGTCATCATTAAGGAAAAAAATTTTTCTGAAGCTTGTAAAAAAATACATCAGATAATTAATCAAAAGAAAGTTTCTGGAGTGGTGATAGGTTACCCTTTAGAGACTAATGGTGATGCTGGTAAATCTTGTGATAATGTAAAAAATTTTGTGGAGAAATTAGA
>JAHZKS010000024.1 GCA_022600235.1 Alphaproteobacteria bacterium
AAAATTATTTGATATTGAAGGTATCTCTATTTCTTTCAAAAATAAAAGTTTTAGAAAGAAATATGCACCTAATACTTCTACTGAGAAGAAGCTTTCTAAGAAAGCAATTTTAAAAGCTGAAGAAGCTGCTAAAAATGCAGAAGCAGAGAAAGAAGCTGCTGCGGCAGCACCTCAACCTGAAGCAACAGAAGCTCCAGCAGAGCAAGTTCAAGCAGCTGAGGCTACTGCACAAGCAGAAGAAGTAAAAGCAGAAGCAGCTCCTTCTGAAGAAGTACCTGCTGCAGAAGAGACTCCGAATGCAGAAGAAGTCAAATCAGAAGAAACATCTGCTGAACCTAAGGAAGAAGAAAAATAATTTATTTTTTTTAAATTCCCTCTTGAACTGAAATTTTTTCCGTGTTATACACAAAAATGTAGTCTTGCATATTTGGCGCCTACCCTCATTACATCCTTAATGTTTATCTATTGATATTGCTCTGTCTCACTTATTGTGTATTATAGTTTAAGATAATATTAGATTATATTTTAGACACATGAGCCAATATTTAATAATTACACTTCTAATGCTTTGCACTCTATCAGTGGTAATAACAGGGGTGGCTAAATTAGCGACTGGAGGTAAAAAAATTGATCACAAAACAAGTAACAAGCTTATGATACTAAGGGTTGCTTTACAGGCTGTTGTTATTGCTATTGTAGCATTTATCTATTTTATAAAACATTAAGCTATATACGAGATGAGTATTAAAACACGATTTGCACCCTCTCCTACCGGTCTACTACATGTGGGTAATGTCAGAACTGCATTAATTAACTGGCTCTTCACAAAGAAAAACAATGGAAAGTTTATCTTAAGAATAGATGATACAGATTTAGAGAGATCTACAAAAGAATTTGAAGACATATTAAAAAAAGACCTAGACTGGCTTGGATTAGAATGGGACTCTACATTCAATCAAAAAGATAGACTTGATCGCTACGAAGAAGTCAAAACCAAACTGATTGCAGATGGTAGGTTATACCCATGCTATGAAACTAAAGAAGAATTAGATTTTAAAAGAAAAATTCAATTATCACAAAAAAAGCCTCCTATATATGATAGAGCGGCTTTAAAAATAACTTCCGATGAAATCAAAAAATATGAATCAGAAGGAAGAAAACCACATTTCCGATTTAAATTAAATGACAAAACAACTTCTTGGCAAGACATGATCAGAGGAGATGTAAAATTTGAACCAAACACAGCTAGTGACCCTATATTAATACGAGAGAATGGGAGCTGGACATACATGCTATGCTCAGCTGTAGATGATATAGATTTTGATATCACTCACATCATAAGAGGCGAAGACCATATAAGCAACACAGCAATTAATATACAAATCTTAGAAGCATTAGGGACAACGCCACCAACCTTTGCACATGTATCACGCGTTACATCTAGAATATCTGAGATGTCTAAAAGATCTGGTGGATTTGATATAAAATCTCTTAGGGAACAAGGCATTGAACCTATGACCATAGTGAATTTCTTAGCAACTTTGGGAACTTCAAAAGCACCTTCGAAATTCACAAATATAGAAGATATTGTTTCTGATTTTGATATGAATAATTTTAATAAGAGCCCTACTATATACGATGAAGAAGATCTAATCTCACTCAATCATAAGATATTATCTAACATGACATTTGCCGATATCAATCCAAAAATGGGTGAGCTTAATTTCGATGAAGATTTTTGGCTTAAAGTAAGAAATAATATTAATAAATTTTCTGAGTTAGAGATTTGGTACAATATTTGCAAAAATCCAGTCAAACCAGAAATCTCAGAAGATGATAAAGATTTTCTTTTAGAATCATCAGAGTTACTATCTAATCATAAAGATTTTGATGAGAATACTTGGGATAAATGGATTGCAGAAGTAAAAGAAAAAACTTCAAGAAAAGGTAAAAACTTATTTATGCCTGTCAGGTTAGCACTTACAGGGCTTCAACATGGACCAGAACTAAAATTTTTGTTACCATTAATTACAAAAGAGAAAAGCATAAAAAGGTTAGCTGGAGAGACAGTATGATAGACGAAAAAACTTTACCAAAAATCAAAGCATTATCCACTGTTACAATCAATAGAATCGCAGCAGGAGAAGTAGTTGAAAGGCCCTCTGCAGTTGTGAAAGAATTAGTTGAAAACTCACTAGATGCCGGCGCGACAGAAATTACTGTAAAAATTGAATCTGGTGGAAAAAACCTGATACTAGTCTCCGATAATGGATGTGGTATGAGCAAAGAAGATCTAGAATTATCAGTAGAAAGACACACTACATCTAAATTATCGAATGATAATTTAATAGATATCAAATATTTTGGATTCAGAGGAGAAGCGCTACCTTCTATAGCTTCTGTAAGTAGAATGACTATAAAAACATGCACAGGGCTTGATGAAGGTTGGGAACTCTCTGTAATAGGTGGAGAAAAACAAAAAATACAACCGATTGCTCCTAAAAAAGGTACAATAATAGAAATTAGAGACCTATTTTTTGCTACACCAGCAAGGTTAAAATTCTTACGTTCTGAAAAAACGGAGAATCAACATATCATTGATTTACTAAAGAAAATCTCGGCTGCAAATCCGAAAGTAAGATTCTCACTATTTACTGATCAAAAACTAGCGTTGGATTGCCCTGTAACAGAATTAATAAATCCTCTACACAATAGAGTATCTCAAATCTTCAACAAAAATTTCATAGAAAATACAATTGAAGTATCAAAGAATCATCAAGATATGTCACTGAAAGGATATATTAGTCTGCCTACTTATAATAAAGGAAATGCCAATGATTACTATATATATGTAAATAACAGACCGGTAAAAGACAAATTAATACTAGCATCCATTCGTGTTGCTTATCATGACTTTCTGAGTAGAGATCGTTACCCTGTAACTGTATTATTCCTAGATATAAATTCAGAGCTAGTTGATGTAAATGTTCACCCATCGAAAACAGAAGTAAGATTCAGAGATCCCCAAACTGTGAGAAGCTTTATTATTCATTCATTAAAAGAAGCTCTGCAGAATGAAGGCGGTAGAACATCTTCAACAATTGCACAAGATGTATTAAACACTATACAAACAGAAGAAACTAATATTCGGCCTTCAAAGTTCCAATATCAACCTAAGCCCTCTTCTTTTCAATCTTCTCCTAGAAGTCTTGGTTCACAACAATCTTTAAATGACTTAGTACAAAATTTTAACAAACCCACGGTTCGTAGCTTTGAAGAAACCAAAATACCAGAAGAAGAAAAAGACTACCCACTGGGTGCTGCAAGATGTCAACTTCATGAAACTTATATAATCTCACAAACCCCAGAAAGCATTGTTATAGTAGATCAGCACGCAGCCCATGAACGTTTAATGTACGAAAAACTCAAGGAGCAAACTGAAAATAACGGCATTGAAAAACAAAGACTGCTCATTCCAGAAATAG
>JAHZKS010000025.1 GCA_022600235.1 Alphaproteobacteria bacterium
CCTTGTTTTAGGTTGTATCGCTAGTTTTAGAGTCCTTTACAAAATGATGGTAGAAAATAAATAAAAATGGAGAATCCTTTAGATCAATTCAAAATTTTTTCTTTAATCCCAATAAAACTTGCTGGGTATGATATTAGCTTTACCAACTCTTCTTTATTCATGGTTATAGCTCTCTTACTAACCTCTTCTTTCTTTATCTTAGTGCTAAAAACGTCAAAAGATGTTCCCGGCAAACTTCAATCATTAGCAGAAATTCTATATAATTTTATATTAGATACTGTAAACAGCAACACTATGGGAAAAGGAGAAAAATATGTACCATTCATTTTTACTATTTTCCTTTTTATCCTAACCTTAAACCTATTCGGAGTCATTCCATACGGGTTTACCGTAACTAGTCACATATCAGTAACATTTGCAGCCGCAATGATAGTATTCATATCTGTTACTTTAATAGCATTCTTTAGGCATGGCATGAAGTTCTTCTCCTTTTTCTTACCACAAGGCACACCTATATTCTTAGCTCCACTTATGATATTAATTGAGTTTTTCACATATATGACCAGACCTATCAGCTTATCTATACGTCTTGCAGCAAACATGATGGTTGGACATATACTAATGTTCGTAATTGCCACATTTATAGCAATTATGGGTTTATGGGGATTCTTGCCTATATCTTTTATAGTTATATTTACAGGTTTTGAATTGTTTGTTGCAATACTTCAAGCTTATATTTTTACAATTTTAAGCTGTGTTTACTTGAATGATGCTATTAACTTGCATTAATGTAAGTAATTTTATATATTTATTTAGTATAAATTTAAGAGAGAGAAATTATGGATCCAGTAGCATTTAAATATATAGCAATAGGATTAATGGCATTCGGTATGTTAGGAGCTGCTATAGCTGTGGCTAATGTATTTGCATCATTGATTAATTCAATTGCTAGAAACCCTTCTGCAGAAGACAAAATGGCACGTTACGCACTTATAGGTGCTGGTATGGCAGAAGCTATGGGAATATTTGCGTTAGGTATTGCTATAATCTTGATATTTATGTGATATGCCACAGTTAGATCTTGCAACATACCCATCACAGTTTTTATGGTTATTTGTTATATTTCTAATACAGTATCTTATAATCGCAAAGATTATTGTTCCAGGATTCAAGAAAATTCACAACCAGCGTCAAAACATCATTGAGAAGGAAGTAAAGCTAGCAGAATCTCTTATTGCAGAAGCAGAAAAGTTACGCAATAACTATGAGAATAATCTTAAAAAAGCAAAAGAAGAGCATAATCAATTAATGAAACAAACTATATCTGAACTTCAAAAAGATATTGATCAGAAAGTTCATGATTTAGACATAAAGCTTACATCCGATTTAAAAATGCAAAAAGAAGAGCTAGAAAACCTGACATCTAAGTCACAGAAAGAATTAGAAAACATAGCTTTAGAATCAGCTTCAATGGTTATAAATAAGATTACTGGTAATAAAGTAAAACAAAACAACCTCAATAAATATATAAATTAATGACCGTACACTTCTGGGAATTCATATGTTTTTTGATATTTGTGGCTCTAATTTTTAGGCCAACAAAAAACTTCATTTTATCCTACTTAAACAACTATTCTTATTCAATTGAGAAAAACCTTTCAGGTTCTAGAAAAATTAAAGAAGAAGCTCTAGAGAATGTTGAGCATTATTCACAGAAGCATGAAGAGTTCAAAAATATTGTGAAGGATATAAAGTCCAATACAGAGTATAGTATCAAGAAATTGAAAGAAGATGCTGAGAAAGAAATAACTGAAAAAATTAGCCTAAAAAATGCGATGCATGAGACAAATCTTGAAATACAAAAAGCAGAACATATATCAAAGATTAAATCTCAAATATCTTCTCAAGCATTATCTATAGTTAGACAATATCTAAAAGATCATAGCTCAGAAATCAGCACAAAGAATTTACTAAAAGAAACATTAGAAACATTAGAATTTTAGACATGATCAAACATAAAAATCTATTTATTACTTTTGAAGGATGCGAAGGAAGTGGTAAAAGCACACAGAGTAAACTTTTACACCAGTGGTTCCTAGACAACAATATAGATACAGTAATAACACGAGAGCCAGGTGGCACAGAAACATCTGAGAAAATCAGAGATATATTGTTAGACAAAAGCATAAAGCTAGAAACAAAAAGCCAATTATTACTACATTTCGTTTCACGCATAGAACATTGCGCAGACCTTATAATACCATCATTAAATACTGGAAGAAATGTAATATGCGATAGATTCCTAGATTCTACTATTGCATATCAACATTATGGACATGGAGTTGATCTGAACTTAATATATAAAATGCATCAAGACTTGCTTAACAATATTACTCCACATATAACATTCATTCTTGATATTGGTCTAGAAAAGCACACGCAAAGAATGCAGAAAAGAAATAGAGGAAAAGATAGATATGAAAGTTTAGAGTCATCTTTTCATCATAAGGTCATAGAAGGGTTTAAAACAATAGCTAAAACAGACCCAAAAAGATGTCATTTAGTAGATTCCACACAACCTGTAGAGGAAACTCACAATACTATCATTCAAAAAACACAAGAATATCTAGTAAAATAGAATAGACTGAATAAATTATTTCATTCTTAGAGTATAATATATTTATTCACAGATATTATTTTGTACACATGCATTTTAAATACTCAAATTTATCTTCAAAAAAAATAAAAAGAAGATTCAATATCTGGGATGTCTGTGCAATTGCAATAGTAATATGGTTATTTGTGATTCTAAAGAACGCAATGGAGTATATGTATTCTCCTGTTCCTCTAAATATCAGTGAACCTGTATCTTTAGACCCAATAAATTTACCAGAATATGTATTCCGATCTATAGTAAGAATAGTATTAGCACTTATAGCATCTGTAATATTTTCTATTATATACGCACTTATAGCAGCAAAAAACAAACACCTACAAAAAGCAATGATCTCTCTTTTAGACATCATGCAATCTATACCAATATTAGGATATATCTCTTTCACTATTACTGGTTTTATAGCTCTAGCTCCACATCATATGCTTGGCTTCGAATTAGCTGTTATATTCACAGTTTTTACGTGCCAGGTCTGGAACATTACATATTCTATATACCAATCCTTAATTACCATTCCTGAGAATATAAAAAACGCTGAAAGTATATTTAAACTAAATGCTTTGCAAAGATTTTTGTTAGTAGAGTTTCCATATGCTATTCCATCGTTAGTATGGAATATAATGATTTCCATATCAAACTCATGGTTCTTTGTTGTAGCATCTGAAGCAATAATTGAAGGTAACAATTCATTTTTTCTACCAGGTGTTGGCTCTTATATAGCATCTGCTATAGGACAGAAAGATTTGCACTCTATTTTTTACGCCATAATAGTCATGGCAGTAGTAATTCTATTATATGACAAGTTTACATTCAGACCTTTAGTCGCATGGGCACAAAAATTTAAGTATGACTTTGGAAGCGTCAGTTCTGACAAATACGTTCCTTGGAATAAAAAACTTTTTACTAAATCTAAAGTTATGAAAGTAATATTATTACCATTTGAAAAACTATACAGATACTTGCTTTCATATAAATTCTCAGAAAATCCTGAATATACTGTTAAAGAACCCATATGCCATAAACCTACATTATTAGAAAGGGTAGTACATGCTTTTTGGTGTATAGTAGTTTTTTCATTATCAGGATATGCACTGTATAAAGTATCAATATTTCTATATAAAGAGATACCGATATATGAACTAAAATATACGTTATACCTTGGATTAATAACTACTTTAAGAATTATAGTAGTTATGCTAATTACTATAGTAATATGGCTACCCATCAGTATATATATAGGCTTTAATCCAAAACTCGCAAGAATTGCTCAACCATTAGCACTAACATTTGCTTCATTCCCTGCAAACTTAATATTCCCACTATGTGTATTTGTCATACAAAAATATTCACTTAACCCCGATATATGGTTAAGTGTCTTATTAATCATTAGTATACAATGGTATTTAGTATTCAATATAATATCTGGAGCATCTACATTCCCTGACAATCTAAAAAATGTAGTAAAGAGCTTTGATATAAAAGGAGTCAGACTTTTATGGAAGGTTCTTGTGCCTGCAATACTACCACATTTCTTAATAGGAGCAATTACAGCATGGGGAAGCGCATGGAACGCTACAATAATTGCAGAATTTGCAGAATGGGGAACAACTACACTAGAAGCTACTGGTATAGGCTCTTACGTTACAAAAGCCAGTAATGCAGGAGAAATGTCTAATATAATTCTAGGAATATTAGTAATGCTTTTTTATATAGAAATCTTCAATAGATTATTTTGGAGACCTTTATTCAAATACGCAGACAAAATGGAACAATTCAAATAAATATGGAAAGTAAAAAGCTTAACCCACTATTAGAACTCAGGAATATCTCTTACGATCTCAAAACAGATTCAGGAGATACAAAGCAAATATTGAAGGACATAAATCTTACATTATATGAGAATGATTTTGTAGGAATTACTGGCAAGTCAGGTTCTGGCAAAACAACTCTACTTAAAATCATAGCAGGACTTCTCGGCCAAACAAAGGGTAGAGTACTAAATTTTGGTCATCATCCTAAAATTACTGTGGTATTTGAAGAAGCATCACTATTTCCATGGCTTAATGTTCAAGAAAATATACAACTTGGTTTAAGATCCAGTCATCTTCCTGAAAAAGATGAAACTAATAAAATAGAAGAAGTAATAGACCTAATAGGGTTAGGAGATTACACAAAATCTTATCCGAAAGAACTATCAGCAGGTATGAAGCAAAGAGTCAACTTTGCAAGAGCACTGGCTTCAGAACCAGATATATTACTTATGGATGATCCTTTTGTTTCTCTTGATATATTAACAGCTGAATCATTAAAAAATGATTTATATGATTTCTTAAATCAAGATATTGTAAAAATTAAAGCTATGTTAATGGTCACACACAATATACACGACATCATGATGCTATGTTCTTCTGTTTTAGTTATGAAGAATAAACCAGCTGAATTACATACAGCACATAAAATTGACTTACCTTTTCCTCGGGTACAATCTTCCAAAAAATATAATAAAGTTCTAGAAGAAATATATAAAGATCTAAGTGATGAAACAAACCTGTCTATAAAAGGAAAGCGAGTAAATTTATATAAAAATTACCTAAAACTTTCAGGTATTCCTCCTTCTTCGATTATCGGTTTAATTACTATTTTAGTGAAAAGATATGAAGGATCCTCTGATAGCAACGCGTTAATAAAAGAGCTACAACTAAAAGATGATGAATTTGCACTTATATTAAGTTTTGCAGAACTTCTTAATTTTATCAGAAAAAAAGATGGAAAAATAAAGATTACTGCGTTTGGACATACTGTTATTGAAACTCATATTCCTGAAGAACAACAAATATTATTTGGCAAACAGTTAATCAAAGAAATTCCTATAATGAAAATTATCAAGTCAACAGAATCAAAGAGAAAAATAAAAACAATGATGAGTAAATCACTTACAGAAAAACAAGCACAAAAGACTGCAGACACACTAATTACATGGGCAAAGTTTGGAAAACTAATATAATCTAAATTATACAGCTCTTCAGATGATTTATAACCTGGTCTTTACTAGCACTATACTTAGATATATACCAAAAATCTTTTCCTAATTCTAACAATCTACCCACCTCCTCACCTTGCTGAATATGGAAGTTACTGATAATATCCTGACCACTCACTGGAAATTCTTTTGTTTTTTTCATAAGGCTTATAACATCAGATAAAAATAAATCTTTCTTTATATTTTCTTTTATAACTAAATACACAACTGCATCTAAAATATATTCACTATCTTCATATACGTACTTATATATATTTGATTCTATATTTCTTATGCCCTTATGAACTAATCTCCTTATACCCTTCAAATATCGTCTCATATTATTAGATAAATGAAATACAGATACAAGTTTCTCTAATGGAATATTACTTTCCTCAATAATAATATACATTCTAAAGAGTAGATTTACATCTATATCTAATCCGTTCATAGACAACATCTTGTATACAGAATCACCAATATTTGATTCAAAAAGATGATTTAACACACCACTCTTACCCATTAAAATGATAGTATCAGAGGCTCTACTATGTTCTAATATTTTAATGAATTCGTATAGTTTTCTTTCAGAAGATAAATCTTTTATATTTTTTGCCTCCTCCTTAAAAGCTTCTAGAGAAGGTAAATCTATATTAGAAAACTTGCCACAATAGGCATAGAACCTAAAGAATCGTAAAATCCTTAAATAATCTTCTTTCACCCTCTCTATAGGGTTTCCCACAAACCTTACTATTCCTTTTTTTAAATCTTCTTCTCCTCCAAAGTAATCATATAGTTTATGATTCTTAGGGCAGTAACTCATAGCGTTAATTGTGAAATCTCTACGAGAAGCGTCCTCACGCCAATCATTCGAATACTCAACGATCGCCCTTCTACCATCAGTTTTTATATCTTTTCTAAGAGTGGTTATTTCGTATGAGAAAGAATTAATTATAGCAATAATTGTTCCATGATCTTTCCCTACATCTAAAGTTTTTATATTATGTGATTTGAATAATTCTTCTACTTTATCTGGTTTCAATGTTGTCGCAATATCAACATCATTTACTTCAAGGCCACATAGAATATTCCTAACGCACCCACCAACAAACCTATGCTCTCCTTCTTCTTCATTAAGGATAGAAAAAATCTTTGATACATTACGAAAATTTACTAGATCTTGTAGCATAATAGAATAAATAAGTAATAACACTAAGCTCTTACTTATTTATTCTAGCTGAAAAATTGAATTTTTATAATAACTAAAAATTAAAATATTTCTTCTTACTCACACCTTCAGAATTATCCTTAGGTTTATCCTTCTTTTCATTTTTTTTCTTAGCAGAAGGTTTAGAGTCAGAATTCTTCTTTTTATGATCTGTAGAAGGTTTAGAGTCGGACTTACCTGAATTAGAATTACCAGATGAAGGTTTAGTAGATAATTTAATCTTACCCTTCCTCTCATCCATACCAATAACTCTTACTTTCACTGTGTCTTTTTCTTTTAACACATCGTGAATATTCTCAACTCTTTCTTCCTGAATTTCACTTATATGTAATAGTCCTTCTTTACCACCCATAAATGAAACAACAGCACCAAAGTCTAACATCTTTGTAACAACACCATCATATTCAGCACCAATTTCTGGCTCAAATACAATAGCATTCACCATTTCTATTGCTTGCTCTGAAGATTCAGCATTTGTCGCAGCAATAAATACAGTACCAGAATCATCTATATCAACTTTAGCACCTGTTTTTTCACAGATTTCTTTGATATTTTTACCACCAGGTCCTATCAGAGCACCAATCTTATTTTTATTAATGGTAATCTTTGTAATAGCAGGAGCATGTTTACTGATATCTTTTCTTGATTCAGCAAGAGATTTGTTCATCTCTTTCAAGATATGTAATCTACCTTCTTTTGCTTGAGCAAGAGCTTCCTTCATAATTTTGAATGTAACACCAGCAATCTTGATATCCATCTGTAATGCTGTAATACCTGATTTTGTACCAGCAACTTTGAAATCCATATCACCAAGAGCATCTTCATCTCCTAAAATATCAGAAAGAACTACAAATTTATCACCAGCATCCATCATAAGTCCCATTGCAATACCTGCTACTTGATCCTTCAGAGGAACACCAGCATCCATCATAGATAAAGAAGCACCACAGACGGTAGCCATAGATGAAGAACCATTACAACCAGTAATCTCTGAAACAGTTCTAATAGTATAAGGAAAATCTTCTTTAGTAGGTAACATAGGACGTATAGCCCTCCATGCTAATTTACCATGACCTACCTCTCTTCTTCCAGGAGCTCTTAACATAGAAACTTCACCTACACAGTAAGGTAAGAAATTATAATGGAGCATAAAGTTTTCTTTTGTCATGCCATCTAAAGAATCTATCATTTGCTCATCGTCAACACTACCAAGAGTAGTAGTAACAAGAGCTTGAGTTTCTCCTCTTGTAAATAAAGCAGAACCATGTGTACGATCTAAGACAGAAACTTCAGTGACAATATCTCTAATAGACTTATTATCTCTACCATCTATTCTTTTGCCCTTTTTAAGGATGCTTTGTCTTACAACATCTTCTTGAACGGATTTCAGCGCTAAAGAAATCTCAAACTCAGAATATTTCTCAAAGTCCGTTTTCTCAAATAGCTTTTCTTTGATCTCAGATAATTTAGCACCACGGATTTTTTTCTTTTTCTCAGTATATGCATTCTCTAAATCTTTACCAACTTCAGATCTCACATATTCAACAATCTGATTATCAAGAGTTTTAGCTTCAAAATTCCACTTAGGATTTTTAACTTCTTTATCTAAATCACTAATCAGGTTAAATATTGGTTGCATTTGCTTGTGACCAAATTCTAACGCTTCTAACATTTTATCTTCTGCTAACTCACTAGCTTCAGACTCAACCATCAGAATAGAATCTTTTGTACCTGCAATTACTAAGTCTAAATCAGATTCTTTAACATCTTGAACTGCAGGGTTAGCTACAAACTCCCCTTCAACCATTCCAACTCTGATACCTGCAATAGGTCCTAAGAATGGAACGCCAGAAATTGTAAGAGCAGCAGATGCTCCTATCATAGCAAGAATGTCAGAAGATGTTTCACCATCATAAGAAAGCAAAGTACATATCACTTGCAACTCATGGCTAAAACCTTTTGGGAATAGAGGTCTTACAGGTCTATCAATTAATCTTGAAGTTAATACCTCATACTCTGAAGGCCTACCTTCTCTTTTAAAGAAACCACCAGGAATCTTACCTGCAGCTGCAGTCATCTCTCTATATACCACTGTTAAAGGCAAGAAATCTACACCTTCTAAAGGTTTTTTGCTTGCAACAGCTGTACATAACAATGTTGTTTCTCCTGATTTTACTAGTACAGCACCATCAGCATGAAGACCTATTCTTCCTGTTTCCAATGAGATCTTTTTACCGCACCATTCGATTTCTTTTTTTATTACTTTATACATATATTATTTCCTTAAGCCTAAAGCTTTCACTAAATTATTATAACGATCCTCTGATTTCTTCTTGAGATAATCTAAAAGACTCCTTCTTCTGCTTACTAATATCAACAGACCTCTACGAGAGTGGAAATCTTTTTTATGAATTTTCATATGACCAGTAAGGCTATTGATACGCTCTGTAATTATTGAAACTTGTACTTCAACAGAACCTGTATCATTTTTTGATGATTGGTGTTTTTTAACCAATTCTTGTCTTTTTTCTTTAGTAATCGACATCGTAACACTCCTTATTAAAATTAAAAATACGCATCGGAACAAAATATGATTTTGTTATTTTTCCAATCGCTAGAAGTTTTTCTCCATTCTTAGCTAAGAACACTTCAGACTTCTGCTCGATGCTTTCTTTTATCTCAATCTTAACTCCATTGAGTAATTTTTTAGCATCATCTTCAGAAAAAAAGATAGCCGGGATGTCGTCCAGCACACTATCTACCGACAACAAATGATCGTCGAGTTCGCCATTATGCACTATTTTTTCTAATTTTTCCAGAGAAATTAAGTTTTTTTTATTAAAATTCCCCACTTTTGTCCTGCGTAACCCAGTAATATAACCTATACCGCCTGTTTTTTTTGCTAAATCATGACCTAGGGATCTAATATACGTACCTTTTCCACATTCAACGAAAAGCTTTACTGATTTATCATTGGTACAGAAATCTAATATTTCTATAGATTTTATAAAAACATCTCTTGCTTCTAATTCAAACTCATCTCCAGATCTAGCCAGTTCGTATGCTCTCTTCCCATTCACCCAAATTGCAGAAAATATAGGAGGTCTTTGTTTGATATTACCAATAAAATCTTTTAAAATATTTGTAAATTCTTCTTTGGTAGGAAAGAAATTATTCTCTCTAACTACATCACCCTCTTCATCATAACTGGTTGTCTCCTTGCCAAAATTTAATATAAACTCATATTCTTTAATATCATCATTTATAAAGGAAACAGTCTTTGTAGCCTCACCAATAGCTATTGGAAGCACTCCTGTTGCAAGAGGATCTAGAGTTCCTCCATGTCCATTTTTTTTTAGATTTAATAAAGATCTAGCGATAGAAACTATTTTTGCTGAAGAGACTCCTTTAGGCTTATCTATATTAAGCCAACCACATGAGTGTTTCATATACTTAGACTAATCTTTTAGTAATTTATCAATTTTTGAAGCTTCATTAAAACTTTCATCCAAGATAAATTTTATATCAGGCATATATCTTAACTTAACTTTCTTTGCTAATAACCCTTTTAATTTTGGTACTATAGATTGCATACTTTCTAAGAACACATCCTCAACTATAGTCTCATCAAAAAGAAAATATATATATACATTAGCCAATCTTAAGTCAGGCGTCATCTTTACTTCAGATATGATAACTGATTTACCATCTAAGAATGTTTCATAGATTTTATTAGTAATAATTTCACTTAGAGATCTTTTAATAGTTTCGCCAACTTTTAACTGCCTATTAGATGCTGGATTAGTGTCAAATTTCATTACGATAACCTATAATTTTTGCTGCTCTTCTATGATTTCATAAACTTCTAGATTATCACCCTCTTTGATATCATCATATTTTTCGAACGCAATACCACACTCATAACCATGAGAAACTTCTTTAACATCATCTTTAAACCTTCTCAGAGTTTTTAATTGACCATCGTGTATCACAACATCGTCTCTAAGCAAACGAACCTTTGCTCCTCTTTTAATTAAACCATCTGTTACGAAAGAACCACCAATTTTTCCGTGCTTGGAAACATTAAATACCTTTCTAATTTCTGCTTTACCAAGATATTGCTCTCTCTCGATAGGTTTTAACATTCCAGATGCTATCTTCTTCAGGTCATCCATTAGCTCATATATAATAGCATAGTACCTGACATCGACCTTATTTTGGTCCATCAATAGCTTAGCATTAGAATTTGCCCTAACATTAAACCCTATAACAACAGCGTTAGAGGCTTTGGCTAATGCAATATCAGACTCATTGATACCACCTACTCCTTTATGCAAAACTTTGATTTTTATCTCTGCATTATCAATTTTATCGATACTACCAATAATAGCCTCTATAGACCCTTGCACATCGCCTTTAATTATGAGAGGCAAAACATTGACTCTGCTATCACTAGATGCCCTTGAAAATAGTTCGTCTAATGATGTATTAGATTGAGCCACATTCTCTTTTTCTTTATTCTTCCTTGATCTATACTTACAAATATCTCTAGCTTGCTTTTCTTCGTCCACAACAGAAAATGTATCACCTGCACCTGGAGCAACATCAAGACCTATAACTTCTACTGGCATACTAGGAGTTGCTTCTTTCATGGGCATTCCACGGTCATTCATGATGGTTTTCACCTTACCATAACCACAACCTGCAACCACTATATCTCCTTTTTTCAAGCTACCTTTCTGAACTAATAAAGTAGCAGCAATCCCTCTAAGTTTTTCAACCTTAGACTCAACTACTACTCCTCTAGCTTTACCAGTATTAACAGCAGTAAGTTCTAACATTTCACTTTGAAGTAATATCGCTTCTTTTAACTTGTCTAAGTTTATCTTTTGCGTAGCAGAAACCTCTACAGTCATAACATCACCACCCATAGATTCAGGTATAAGATCATGAGATAGTAATTCCCCTAAAGCTTTATTAGAATCTGCTCCTTCTTTATCAATCTTATTTACTGCAACAATTATTGGAACTTCTGCAGCTTTCGCATGATTTATTGCTTCTATAGTTTGTTCTTTAATCCCATCATCTGCTGCTATAACTAATATCACTATATCTGTAACCTTAGCACCTCTAGATCTCATTTCTGTGAAAGCTTCGTGTCCAGGTGTGTCTATAAAAGTTATACTATTTTCTTTATTGACCTTTAATTGATGAGCACCAATATGTTGGGTAATACCACCAGCTTCTCCTTTTGTAACATCTGTATCACGCATAGCATCTAACAGTGATGTTTTACCATGATCAACATGTCCCATAATAGTTACTACTGGAGGTCTCTTAACCGCCTCAGAACTATTGTCATTATTATCTTCTAAAATACTTTCTACGTCAGCATCTGTAACACGCTTGAGCTTATGACCTAATTCGTTGATTACTAACTCTGCAGTATCAGCATCTATAGTCTGGTTAGCAGTAACAATCATACCTAATTTCATACACTCTTTTATCACATCAATACTTTTTTCAGCCATACGTGATGCAAGCTCTGCAACTGTGATAAACTCAGGTAAAATTACCTCTCTAACCTGCTTCTCTTTTTCAACTTCACCCTCCTTCAACCTTCTGATTTTTTCCCTTGCTCTCTTAATAGAGGCAAAACTTCTTTGCTTACCTTCAACTCTCTCAATATTTTGAACAGCTATTTTATTAGACCCACCTTTCATACCAAATTCATACTTAGATTTGATAGATGGTTTTTTTATGCTCAATTTATCTTTAAATTTGTCAGGCTCTTCATCTTTAGTATTCTTCTTTGCAACACGCTGGTGCTGTTTTGTATCAAACTCACTATCAGTTTTTACAGGAGCTGATGCAGGTTTATTTTCTGTTTTTGTTTTGATTAAAGGTTTCTCACTCTGAGTTTCTTCTTTGATTTCAGAAACAGAAAAGTCATCTTCAGTAGGTTTTTTGATATCTTCAGGTTTAAAAGCAGGTTTTTCATCTCCAAGGCCAGTTGGTTTTTTCATGAAAGATCTTGATCTACTTCTTTTTACCTCTACAGCGACTGACTTACTCCCTCCTTGTGAAGCTCCACCAAAATCTCGCCTCGACTTACTGCTTACAGATAAAATTCTGTAATTTGACTTTTTGCCTTGATCTCCATTTTCGTCACTTGACATAAATAAACTCTAACACTTAAAATTTAAAACTAATCTCCAGATTCTGACTTTTCTTTAGCTTTTTCTATAATAACACGAATATTCTCATCTTCCATGTTGCTGTTTGGAAGAATTCTCTTAAACTCTTCAACGCTCAGATCAGCTAAATCCTCATGCTCTTTCACACCAGCATTAGCTAATACTAGCATTTGTTCAGGAGGCAAAGTACCAAACAATTCCATAACATCTTTATCCACACCAAGTTTAGATAATTCCTCTAATATAGATTGGTTCTTATCTTTAACAGATTTTTGTGCACGCTCAATCAATTCTTTTGCAATACCTTCATCTAGACCTTCTATTGATCCCAACTCTTCTACAGAAACATATGCAATGTCTTCTAAGTTAGCAAATCCTTCTGCTGAAAGTAATTGAGCTAGAACCTCTTCAACACCTAATTCTTTAATAAATAGCTCAGAAGTAGCATTAAATTCTTCAACTCTACGCTTGGACTCTTCTTCTTCAACAAGAATATCAATATTCCAACCAAGTAAATTAGAAGCCAAACGCACATTTTGCCCTCTCCTACCTATAGCCATACTTAAATGCTCAGTAGGCACAACCACTTCTATCTTTCTTTTGTCTTCATCTATTATAACTTTAGCAACTTCTGCAGGAGCTAAAGAATTAATTACATATTGCGCAGGATCTGATGACCATTTAATAACATCGATCTTTTCTCCTTGAAGTTCATTTATAATAGCTTGAATTCTTGAACCTCTAACACCAACACAAGAACCTACAGGATCTATAGAATTGTCTGAAGTAAACACAGCTACTTTAGATTTAGAACCAGGCTCACGCGCTACATTCTTTATTTCGATAATTTTATCATATATTTCTGGAACTTCTTGCTCAAACAAACTACGTACAAAATTAGGATGAGTCCTAGATAAAATAATTTGATGACCTTTATTGTCTCTTTTAACTTCTTCTATATAAGATTTCACTCTGTCATTAATTCTGAAATTTTCTCCAGGAATCAAGTTTTCTCTTCTCAAAACAGCTTCTCCTCTACCAAGATCTATAATAACATTACCAAATTCAACTCTCTTAACAACACCATTAATAATCTCAGCAACACGGTCTTTAAACTCTTCGTATTGCTTCTCCCTTTCTGCCTCTCTAACTTTTTGCACGATAACCTGCTTAGCAGACTGTGCGAATACCCTAGCAAGATCAAGAGGTGGTAAAGGTTCATGAATTACATCTCCAACTTTCACATCAGGATTTTTATGCTTTGCATTAGATAGATCTATTTCTGTATGAGAATTTTCTACACTTTCTACTACTTGCATTTCTCTAGTAAGAGATATTTCTCCTGTTTTTTGGCTTATTTTTGCAGAAATAACATTATCATGACCATATTTCTTTTTACTAGCGACTTGTATAGCCTGCTCTAAAGCATCCATAATTATATCACGAGCGACACCTTTTTCTCTCGCAACATTTTCTGCTATCTGTATCAGTTCATTGTTATTCATTCCTGCAGGATTATCCATCTTTACCTCGTTTGTTAATTTTTATATTAGAGCAAGTTTGCTGTTTCAATATTTTTTATCTCAATTCTTATATTATTGTTCCCTTCTAAATTAAAAGAAACTTCATCTCCTATTACAGATTCTATTTTTCCTTTAAAGTTTCTACTACCTTCAAGCGCTTCTTTCAATCTAAATTGAATATTTCTACCTTGAAACTTAACAAAATCTTTTTTCTTTATAAGAGGTCTATTTATTCCAGGAGATGTGACCTCTAAATTGTAATGCTCAGAAATAAAATCCTCTACATCCATGATTGTAGATACTATACGACTTACTTTTGTACAATCATCTAAATTTATTCTGCCATCTACTTTATCTATCATCAGTTGTAATGTAGAATTTTCTGATCTGAAATATTTAATTTGCACAATTTCATAACCCAGATTCTCTAAAGAACTAGATATTGCATTTTCTATCTTTTCTTCAACAACCATAAAAAACCTACTAAAAAAGGCGGGTAAAACCCACCTTGAAAATTTCGATAGCTGTATTCTACACCAGGTAATGCTTTTATTCAAGCATTAATTGAATAAGCAATATATCATTGCAAATAGAATCATTTATATTATGAAAATTATTTGCCTATTTTAATTATCCATTCTCAGAATCTTCAGAGCTCAGTTTATTCAGAAGAATAAAACCCTAAAATAGAAATAAGTCAGGAGGATTCGAATATTCATCTTAGAATAGCAATTTGGTATCAATCACCTTCTAAGCATATAGGAAAATTCAAAGATTCAGCACGGAATACAAATTTGGCATTAGACAGCTTCTAAAAAACACTACTTGTCTTTTTTCTTAATATCTTTTTTATCGTCCACTTCACTCATAGCCTTACCAAGAATATCACCAAGGCTAGCACCACTGCTTGCAGATCCATACTCAGCAATTTTCTGCTTTTGCTCGTCTGCTTCTAAAGACTTAATAGATAACACAACACTTCTGTTCACTTTATCTAGCTTAACAACTTTGGTATCTACTCTATCCCCAACAGCAAATCTTTCTGGTCTTTGCTCTACTTTTTCATTAGAAAGGTCAGACTTTTTAATAAAAGATGTAATTCCATTAGCTACTTCAACAGATATACCATCAGTTTCAATAGAATCAACTATGCATGTTAGAACACTTCCTTTTTTCACGCTTGAGAAAGCTTCTTCAAAAGGATCTTTATCTAATTGCTTGATACCTGCATTAACACGCTCTTTTTCTGCGTCTACAGATAGAACCACAGCTTTTATATCATCACCTTTTTTGTATTTCTTTAACAAATCCTCAGGCTTACCAACCCATGAAATGTCATTAGCATGAACTAAAGCACTAATATTCTCACCAAAGTTAATAAACACACCAAAATCTGCAACGTTTTCTACTGTACCTTCAATAACAGTACCAACAGAATATTGCTCAGACAAGGTTTGCCAGATATTCTCTGTGCATTGCTTGATTCCTAGGCTAATTCTGTGTTTCTCAACGTCAATATCAAGAATCATAAATTCAACTTCCTGATCTACCTCAACAAATTTTCTTGGGGAAATATTCTGTCTAGTCCAACTCAATTCAGAAACATGGACAAGCCCCTCAATACCTGGCTCTAGCTGCACAAAGACACCGTAATCTGTAATATTAGTTACTTTACCCTTCATTTTTGTTCCAGATGGGTATTTTTTATCCAAACCTTCCCATGGGTTTGTTTCTAATTGCTTCATACCAAGAGAAATTCTACCAGCATCTGGGTCATATTTTATTACTTGAACTTTCACAACCTGCCCCAAAGAAAGAACTTCTGATGGGTGATTAATTCTGTTCCATGATATATCTGTAACATGAAGAAGACCATCTATACTTCCAAGATCCAAGAATGCACCGTAATCTGTAATATTCTTTACAGTACCTTCCAAAACTTGACCTAATGATATTTTTGAAAGCATTTCTTCTTTCGCTTCAGCTCTAGACTCTTCAATTATTGCCCTTCTAGAAACAACAACATTTCCTTGCTCTCTATCCATTTTAAGAACAATAAACGGCTGAACAACACCCAACAAAGGTGTGACATCTTTAATAGGCCTTACATCCACTTGACTACCAGGCAAGAAAGCAATCACTCCATTAAGATCAACAGTTAAACCACCTTTAATCCTTCCGAATATAACACCCTCAACTTGCTCACCTTTCTTCATAGAAACTTCAAGCTTATTCCAAGAACTTTCTCTGACAGCTTTTTCTCTACTTAAAACAACTTTACCGTATCTGTTTTCAAATGATTGAACATAAACATCAACAGTATCACCAAGTTTCAAATCAGGAATCTTACCGTTTTGAACAAACTCTTTAAGAGGAATTCTACCTTCATCTTTAATTCCTATATCAACCGTAACAACATCGTTAGATATGTCGGTAATAGCACCCGAAACAACAGAACCTTCTAATGTTTCATTAGTTTTTGTAAACTCGTTAAAAAGCTTATTGAAGTCTTCGCCAGTAGCAAATTCTGCCCCTTCTAGCTTATTGTTAAATATCTTTCCGCCCATACTTTATATAATTCTCTGTTCCTTTTTAAATAAAAATGTCTTTTGGTAAGCACACAGTGTTATACCTTTTATTACCGTATTGTCAATTTCTTTTCTACAATATTTATTGCTTTCGATACCATTTCTTCAATACTTATATCAGTAGTATCTATAAAATAAGCATCTTTTGCTTGCCTTAAAGGAGCATTAGGCCTGTTTTTATCTCGATCATCTCTTTCAATTAAAGATTGATAAACGCTTGATTCGTCAGCCTTTTTGCCAGATTCTATTAAATCTTCACAACGTCTTTTTGCTCTTACTTTTGCATCAGCAGATAAATAAAATTTCACATCAGCCTCAGGACAAATCTTTGTGCCAATGTCTCTCCCCTCAACTACACAAAACTCTTTTTCTTTTATCCAATTAATCTGAAATTTATTCAACACATCTCTTAGAGCTTGGTTTTTACTTATTTTGGATGCCATTTCTGATATGCGATCTTCTTGCAGATCTTCTCTATAAAAATCTTTACGATTTATATGAGAAGCCACATCTAACAATTTATCATCACAAGAGGTATCAATATTTTTATCTAAACAGGTTTTAGCAACTATTCTATACAAATTTCCTGTAGGAAGATATTCACACCCATAATGACTAGCCAACTCTGATGCCAGCTTCCCCTTACCAGAACTAGAAACTCCGTCTATAGCAATAACACCACGCATAGACATAAAATTACTCCCCTGCACCATCTAACACAGCATCGTTAACAGGCTTTTTATCTTTCTTTTTTGGACCCTTAACGCTACTTTTCTTTACAGATTTATTGGGAACCTCATCGACAGGACCCTTATCTGATTCTACTCTTTTTTCTTTTTGATTCTTATCTTTTTTATAATCTCTATTACCCCTCTTATTTTTATTCGATTTTCGAGCAGAATTAGACCTATCATCTCCCCCAGAGTAATTTTTAGAGCGACCTTCTATAACCTCTATGGCAAAACCATCTTCACTCATTTTGTGATCTTGTTTAAACAAGATTTTAATAGAATGCTTCTCTTCTACCTTTTTAATAGCATCTCTCTTTTCGTTTAACATAAACAACACTGTGTCAGGTGAAGCAAAAACATTCACCTGAACTGCATTACGATGCACTTCTCCTTCAACAGTTTTTAAAACAGTAATAGCGTTAGAATTATGAGACCTCACAACACCTTTACCATGACAATGCGTACATATCACAGTATTTGCTTCTAAAAAGTTTGGCTTCATTCTCTGCCTAGAAACCTCAAGTAAGCCTAAATTTGTTATATGCCCAACTTGCACTTTAGATCTATCCTTATACAATAAGTCTCTGAATGTTTTCTCTACA
>JAHZKS010000026.1 GCA_022600235.1 Alphaproteobacteria bacterium
ATTTGATGTATTAACAACTATATACAATCCTCGTATTACCAACAAAGCATACATAGACAACAGAAACATGCACATAATAAACCCCATCTCCTCACCTATAACAGCAAATATAAAATCTGTATGAGAATCAGGAAGTTGATGCTTTACAATGCCTTCGCCTAATCCGTCTCCATAAAAACCACCTTTTTTGAATGCCTCAAGAGATTTTCTCACCTGATAATTTTCAAAAACTTCTGGATTCAAAAAACTATCTATCCTCCTTTGAACATGTGGGAAAAAGATATATGCTAAAGATATACTGATCACACCAAATACAAATAACACAAAGAACCACACAATTGACAAGCCAGATATAAAGAGTTGCCCAATCCATATGACAGATATAGTCATCACCATACCAAAATCAGGTTGCATCATCAAAAGACCAACTAAAAGCAAATATAGCAAGAAAGACGCCTTAAAAGCTGGAAAACTCTTATCTTCATATTTTATTGAAAACAACCATGCAGTGATTACTATAAAAAATGGCTTAACAAACTCTGATGGTTGAATTGATATACCAGCAAACTGTAGCCATCTTTTTGAACCTTTAATCTGGTAACCAATTAAAAGAACGGCAATTAAACACAATACAGATACGAATAAACCTATAAGAGCAAATCTTTTGATATTTCTAACAGAGAAAAAGGAAACTCCTATCATGCACGCAACACCTATAGATAGGAACATCATTTGCCTTTTCATAAAGTAAAATGGCTCTACACCAATTCTATAAGCTATAGCAGGGCTGGCTGTGGTGATTATTACAATACTAAAAGCAATAATTATGAATATGATACTAACAGAAAATCTGTCTACAGAATTCCACCATAAATGAAAATTATTTTTTCTTAGATTCGGGTCTTTATATAAAGATTTATAATTAAACACAGAACTTATTGATGCATACCAGATATTTATCTGATACCATAATGATTGATAATCGACAATCATTTCATAACTTTGGTTAAAAGATATGAAGAAATTTAGTGTACCTTGTGTTTTTGATGGCGTGAAATCACCTTTCACAATATATGTTGGCTCTGCTAGACATGACCATCACCCTATACATTTTCAGTCAGATTGGTTATCAAAAGAAAGAGGAGGAACTATACCAGAAAGTGTTATGGATAGCCTTTCAAAACTTAGAGATCTTGCTCGAAAAAATGATGTAAAATTTGAAGATTTATGTGTATATGCACTTGGTGCTGCACAAGAAGAAGCGGGCGATACAGAGGGAGATGAAGAAGATAATAATACAGATGATATTTTAGAAGACGAATCTCAGGACACTATTATAGAAGATGAGCCTGAGGAAGAACCTGAAGAAGATTCAGAGACAGAAGATAATGTAACTGAAAATATGGACGAAGAAACACTAGAAGAAGACAGCAATGAGGAAGATGATAATATAGATAAAGAGATAGAAGAATTAGAAAAATCTATAGAAACCGAAAAAGAAGGCACTGAAGCAGAAGACCCTGCACAAGAAGAATCTCCTGATGATGAAGAGCCCCTTGAAGACAATCAAACCGAAGAAGAAATTCCTGATGATGATGAAGGGACTACTGAAGATGATGCCACTTCAGGCGAGGAAGAACAGGCCCCTGAAGATGATCCGAAAAAGAGATAACCCACCTAATTGGATTCTTTGGTTAACACTTCATTAACCAAAAAACCTTATAATTACCAAGATACGAATGAACAAAAAGGTACTCACGTGGCATTCTTTATACCAAAAAGAAATTTTACTATAGGAGTTACTAAAAAAGAAATATCGGATTACGCTGAAGCACGTAGAAACGGTACTACTGATCTTAGTTTCATACAGTATATAAAAGGTCAAATGGGTTTACCAGACCACCAAGAAGTAGTGGTTGAGGCAGAATATACCAATGAAGAATATGCAAAAGAAAAAACACCAAACTATATAAACCTAAAAGAGGTAAACTTATCTGAAGGTGACTTCTCTTCTACTGACTATTCCGATAATTCTAGATCTAATATAGTATTTAGAAATGTTACGTTCCCTAAAGCATCTTTCATGAAAGGAATTCATATAGAAAGAGAATCTATAAGGGGTGAAGACTATAGAAAGACACAAAATTTACTAGGGCCCATATTAACGGTAGAAGAATGGAGAACCGAACATAAAGATCTTGATGACACAATAAAGGCTGAACAACGCAATAGACATATTTTAAGAACATATAAACCTAGTTCTGCAGAAATACAAAACACAATTGCAGCACATAATAGTACAATATGGAGCATCACAGAAACCGGGAAATATTTTTTCAAAACTATGTCACCAGTGTATAATACTAATGACATACTGAGTATGGATTCTGTATTTGATGTATATAGATTTGATAGCATCGAAAATAACGATGCAAGCAAATTGAAAGAAGTAGAAAAAATGGCAACAACACATGTAGAAAAAGTTGTTGATGCCGCATTAAATAAAACCAGAACCAGAGGGTGGTTTGGACGTGATATCTCTACCAATAAATCAAAGAGAATTAATGATGGAATAAAGAGTACATTAATAAAGGAAATGAAGGATAGTGGATTCTTAGGCAAAGAGTTTTTGATAAGAACAGACACCGCACCGTTACAAGATTTCTTAGATAAAAACCTACCTCTATGGCAAAAAACCTTAGATGAGAATATAACAAATCAAAACCCTACCGCATCAGATGTTACAAAAAGTTTAAATAGCAATAATAATGTAACAGAGGCAATAAAAACTTGGGAAAAAAGCATTACAGAAGAGAGAGATAGATGGACAACGCTAAATAAATACAGCTCACAAGACAAGTCTAAGTGGAAAACAAAGAAACCAAGTGTAGAAATAAAATTACCTGGTGGGTTATCAAATATTAGTGTGTGGCCAAGCATCTCGCCTAACGATAAACAAGCTAGAGAAGAAGATTTACGCCTAAAGAAAGAAGGTTTGAGAGTGTTAGTTTCTGGGAGTACTGCTGCACTAGGTGGATTAGGAATGACAGCAGCATGGCTTGGAGCAATCAATGCTACTACTGGTGTAGCAGCAGTAGTAACATCAATAGCAGCTGGTGTAGCAACCGATAAAATAATATCTACTCAGATGACATTAGATAATTATGAATCATTTAATAATAAATTTGGTGATTTACTACTAGAGTTAGGAACTGGAAAACGAGCTTGTGAAAGAGCGGCAGGATTCACTGGAGTCACAGCAATAAACCAATATTTGCTTAGCAAGGTACTTCCTAATCAATTTGTAGCACCTGCACAAACATTTAATGGAGCATTATTAGGAATAGGAGCTTGGATAACAGGAAGAAACATCTCTGCTTGTTATAGCACGATTCAAAGCGAAAAAAATAAATCACCCACAAACCGTAATAGACCTGGTAGTCCAGAATTTAATAATAAATTAGATCCAAAATTGATACATATGCCCAAATTGGCAGTATCAGCAGCACTATCTGTAACTCTTGTCTTAGCATTCACTTTAGCAGCAGTTTTTGCGGGCCCCGCTATCGCACCATTCATGGCTACAATAGGAGCATTATCAACAACTCAACTAGCTATCGGTGGGATTCTAGCTACAGCAGGATTTACTGTAGCAGGATACGCTACATACAATAAAGCCTCCTCTTACTTTAAAAACAAATCGCAGAAAAAACAATCTAGACCTAATGTTTCTAATGAACGTAACACTAGAGAAGAATCTCCTGAGCGCACACCTTCACAAAACAGAGCTAGAACTTCTGAACGTACGCAATCACAGAATAGAAACAGATCCCCTGAGCGCAGTCAGAGTCATGTGGAAAGACTAAGAGAACAAAGGAATCGTTCACCACAAACAAGAGGTCGATCTGACAACCCTTAGGGTGAAATTATTCTTTGCAGTAAAAACCAATAAACAATACCAAAAAAACCCGCAATATAAGCGTTTTATGCTTGACATCCTAAAACTATAGTGTAATTTACTCTAACTCTAAGTTAAAGCATGTTAAAACGTCATGGCAAAGAAAAACACTATATTAGTTAAGCTAGTTAGCACCGCGAAAACAGGTTTCTTTCTAGTAAAAAAGAGAAATCCTAAAAAATTAACTACTAAACTAAGTTTTAGAAAGTACGACCCTGTTGTACGTAAACATGTTGAATTTAAAGAAGAAAAATTAAAATAAGGAAAATATGGCTACAAAACTACGTTTTACAAGACACGGAACAAAAAAGAGACCTTTTTACTGGCTAGTAGCAGCTGATGCTCGTGCCCCTCGTGACGGTAAATACATAGAAAAACTTGGTACATATAATCCTTTATTACCAAAAGACAACGACCAAAGAATTAATTTCAACAAAGAAAGAATTAATTACTGGTTATCAGCTGGTGCTCAACCTACAGAAAAAGCTGAAAAATTATTTGATATTGAA
>JAHZKS010000027.1 GCA_022600235.1 Alphaproteobacteria bacterium
AAACTTAATTTTTTTACATATATTACATCAAAAACGCTCTATTTTCTTGATTATTAGTTAGACTTCGTGTAGTTTTTGTGCCCTGATTTAGTATTTAAAATAAAACATGATAAAAGTAACTCTACCAGACGGCAAGGTAAGTGAATACAAAAGTGGAACCAAAGCTTTGGAGATTGCTGAAAAGATCAGCAAGAGCCTTGCTAAAGCATCAATAGCATCTAAAATTGATGGCCATTTATGTGATTTAACTACAGAGATCACAAAAAATGTAACATTAAAGTTTATTACCGAAACAGATAAAGAAGGACTAGAAATTATTAGACATGATGCTGCGCATGTTCTTGCTCAAGCAATTAAGAATATATTCCCAAAATCACAAATAACTATAGGACCTGTTATAGAAGATGGGTTCTATTATGACGTTCTTGCAGAAAAGCCATTTTCTACTGATGACCTAAAAAAACTAGAAAAAGAAATGCATCGTATATCGAAGAATAATATTCCTATCACAAGAGAGATCTGGAAACGAGAAGATGCGATAAAATTCTTTAAAGAAATAGGAGAAGATTTTAAATCTGAGATAATCTCTGATTTGCCAAAAAATGAAGAAATATCATTATACAGACAAGGCGACTTTATAGATTTATGTAGAGGACCTCATGCACCTTCAACAAAATTTGTTAAACATTTTAAGCTAACAAAAGTCTCAGGAGCTTACTGGAGAGGAGATTCTAACAATGTAATGCTCCAAAGGATCTATGGAACCGCATGGGCTTCAAAGAAAGATCTAGATGATTACCTCTTTATGATAGAAGAAGCCGAAAAAAGAGACCACAGAAAATTAGGAAAAGAACTTGATTTGTTTCATTTACAAGAAGAAGCACCTGGAATGATCTTCTGGCATGACAAAGGCTGGACCATTTTCAAAATATTAGAAAATTATATTAGATCTAAACTTAAAAAACATAATTACTCAGAGGTGAGCACCCCTGTTTTAGTAGACAAAATATTATGGGAGAAATCTGGTCACTGGGAAAAATTCCGCGAAAACATGTTCGCAGTCGAGGATAATGATAAAGTCATGGCTCTGAAACCCATGAACTGCCCATGCCATGTAGAGATATTTAAAAAAGGAATCACAAGTTATAAAGATTTACCCCTAAGAATGGCAGAATTCGGGAAATGTCACCGAAATGAATCATCTGGATCTCTGCACGGATTACTTAGGGTACAAGGCATGACGCAAGATGATGCACATATATTCTGCACAGAAGAACAGATAGAATCCGAAACAATAGCCTTTACTCACCTATTAAGAGAAGTTTATAAAGAGTTAGGATTTTCAGAATTCTCCGTAAAATTCTCTGATAGACCAGATACAAGAGCTGGGTCTGATAAAACATGGGACAAAGCAGAAGCATCTCTGAAATCAGCTATTAATGCAGCTGGTGTTCCTTTTGAAATGAACAAAGGAGAAGGAGCATTCTACGGCCCTAAATTAGAATTTGTTCTAAAAGATGCTTTAAAAAGAGAATGGCAATGCGGAACATGGCAACTAGACTTTGTCTTACCTGAAAGACTAGGCGCCACATATATAAATGAGTCTGGGGAGAAAAAAATTCCAGTCATGCTACATAGAGCAATATTAGGAACTTTAGAAAGATTTATAGGTATATTAATAGAGCAATATGCAGGAGCTTTTCCTTTATGGTTAGCCCCTACTCAAATTGCAGTTATTACAATTAATCACGAGGTCAACGATTACGCATCTAAAATTCATAAGACCCTAAAAAACATGAATTATAGGTCTATACTTGACAATTCCAATGAAAAAATTAATTATAAAATTCGAAAACACTCTCTACAAAAAGTTCCAGTACTAGTTATAGTTGGACGTGATGAGAAAGAAAAATCTGCTATTACGATAAGAAAGTTCGGCTCTAATGAACAAATATCTTATCCTAATATTGAAGGTTTTATAGATTTTTTAAATAAACAAATAGAAATAAGGAGTTAAAATTATTAGTAATAAGAACTTACCAAGAGTTAATGAAAAAATCACTTCACCAGAAGTAAGACTTGTGGATTCTGAAAGTGAAGTTTTAGGAGTTTTTTCAACGCATGATGCTATCAGCAAAGCACGAGATTCAGGTTTAGATTTAGTTGAGGTATCACCTAATGCAAACCCACCTGTTTGCAAGATGATGGATTTTGGAAAATACAGATACGACAACAAAAAGAAGCATCAACAATCTAAGAAAAAACAAAAAACCGCTGACGTTAAAGAAATCAGATTCAGACCTAATATAGGACAACATGATTTACAAGTTAAAATAAATCAAATTACAAAGTTTCTGAAGAATAAAGAAAAAGTAAAGCTTACACTAAGGTTTAGAGGTCGTGAAATAGCTCACCACACTCTTGGTATGGATATTATAAACTCTGCTATAGAAGCAGTCTCAGACATTTCTCAAGTAGATGCACCTCCAAAGATTGAAGGTAGACAAATCATAGCACTGCTCGTTGCTAAATAGATACATCATACTGATAAAAACACTATTCTAATCACTAGAGTATTTATCTTTTTTATTACGAGTGCTAACATGCACGTATTCAAAAAACAACATAAGAATACTCATGCCCTACTCAAAAATTATAAAAACTGCCTGCATACTATCTTCTCTAGTATACATCACTCACTCAAGCGCTTACCAAGATTATAATATGAAGCTAAAAGGCAGATTAGGGTATGTCCACACAGACGAAAAAATCAGCACTGGCTCTAGCGGAACTGTATCGCAACAAAAATTTAAAGATGACTATTTAGGAGAGGTTGCAATTAGTTACTTCTTCAACTCAAACTTTGCTATAGAGTTTTCGGCTGGCGCAGGATCGCTTGAATATGTTAATAACAGTGGAGTTGGTAAAGATATATTCTTTATCCCAGTTGCTGCAATAGCACAAATACATTTCCCTATAAACAACACTTTTGAACCTTATATAGGAGCTGGATATTCCTACAGTTTTATAGAAAGAGAACCTTCTAACACTGAAATAAAAAATGGTGGAGGTATCGCTTTTCAAGCAGGTGTAGATTTATTTGCAAGTGAGACAATGGGACTAAATCTAGACATAAAATACATACTAGATGCTAAACATGATATCACAATTGGAACAGAAAAATTCAAAAATGATTTATCTAAAACGATCGGAATGATTGGAGTATCTATACCATTCTAGTTTAGTTTACTACGTTTAGTATTTTCTGCATTACATATAGATTTTACTGCAAAAAAGAAATAACCAACCGATAATATAAAAACAAAATTTTCTTTCATCGGAGAGTGTATCTTATAATAAAAATCAAAAAAGAAGCGGTTTGATATAAACAAGTAGCAAATTATAATAAAATCAACTAGCAAACTGGGGAAAGATGAGAATATAGAAACTCTAAAGAGATTCTTAAAATATAGTTTTGTTCCAGAAAATTTCCCATATATAAACCCAAAAAAAGACAGCATTGCTAAATTTGCCGATAAAAACAAACACCTAAATAAAAGACCTAGAGGATAAAATATAAAAAATGCAGAGAAAGGTAAACTAAGCTTTAATTGTTTAAACATCTGAATAAAGAAGCTCTTATCTAAAATAGCATCATCACTAAAGTATGTAACAAAATCTAGTATTTTATAATACCCTCCAGCCCCATTAGATATAAAAACACTAGATTTATTGATAAATAAAGGCACCCCTGAATTCAAATATTTATCAGGAAAAGAATTAATATCTATAACAGCTATTTTATTATTATAATCTCTAATTTCTGCCACACTAAGTTTACTTTGTATAGATAAAGTTCCTTTATCCATTCTCATCAAAGGTATTTGATCTACTATTAATGAACCGCGGCTAGACGACGTTGAAACATCAAATAAACTTGCAATTGATAAAGTAGAAAATGAAACTATCACTAGGTTAGAAACTGCTAGTATAAAAAATAAATAACCAAATTTTATACCTTTTACATTATAGTATAAATCTTGATAAAACTCCTTCGAATGAAAAGCCAAACTAATGACCTTAACAAATCTAATAAAAAACATGTGTATCTTGCTTGTAATCACTGAATATATGAGCTATAAATTAGTCTCTAAATCAAAGGATATTTAATGTATATGAAAAATATACAACTTAATCAAGACTTATATCGTAAACTTGCCAACTGCATAAGAATATTAACTATAGATGCTGTTGAAAAAGCAAATTCAGGGCACCCCGGAATGCCATTAGGAATGGCTGATGTTGCAACTGTACTTTTTGCAGATTTTTTAAAATTTAATCCTAATGACCCAAAATGGCCTAGTAGAGATAGATTTGTTTTATCAGCAGGACACGGATCTATGCTTTTATATTCACTATTATACTTAACTGGATATAAAGATATATCTCTTCAGGACAATGGAAACAGACAAA
>JAHZKS010000028.1 GCA_022600235.1 Alphaproteobacteria bacterium
AAGTCAGACCAGAATTTTTATATTTCCAATTTTAAGTTATTTCTTATGGCTAAATTTTCTATTCATAAAAAATTATTTATTATATTGATTCTTGGCCTTATATTACCATTATTAATATTATTTACCATAAATGCAAAGGAGGATTTTTTTCAGATTCTTTCGAGAAGCAAAGATACTACTCCTATATTTTCTGGAACGATTGAACAAGCAGTCAGACATCAAATCCCAAGTATAGCACGCTATCACAATAATTTTAATACCATCCTTGTAGGGAATTCACGACTAGCTAATGTGATACCCTCAGAGGTTGAGCAGCTACTACCAAATTCAACAATAAGAAAATTTCCTCTCCCTGGCGCTGGATTCCAAGAAATAAGCTATGTTACAGACTACATTCTAGAACAAAACAAAAAGGTAACAAAAGTTTTTATGATTTTTATGTTGAGTGATTTGTATAGCCCAAATAGCAGAAACTCTTTATTTCCTTTACCTGAAAGGATTTATGATACAAATAAATACAATGATTTTATAGAATTATTGAACCCTGATTTATTAAAATATGATCAATATAAGAAAAATATTAAATTACACAAATTAAGTAAAGTTGACTGCAGCATCTCAGACTGCATTAAAGAGCAATTAGATGTTTTTGCTTCATGGTATCCAGGATATATTCATTTATTTGACCGACCAAAAAGAATATCAAACCTGTTGTCTATAGATCTGAATATTAATGTTCAAAATATTAACACTGAAATTCTTACTAAATTTAAGTCTACACAAAGTATAGACAGCACTTCCAAACAATTATTAGAAGCAAATATAAAAAAATATTTAATCCCTTTAATTGATAAATTTCCACACATTAATTTCAATATTATTTTAATGCCCAAAGTTGCGCCTTATGAATATGTATATATTAATGAGCACTTTTATGCCTTAGATGAGTTAACCAAACACTTATCCGACAAAGAAAATATAAACACCTATGCCTTTGGCAATCAGCCATGGTTAAAAGATTTTCGTTTATGGCGTGATCATTATCATTTCCACCCTGAAGTATCTCGATATGTAATGATGAAAATTTCCAAAAACGAAAACAATATAAACAAGTACACTTTGAATAAGTATAAGAAATCAGTTATAAGTAACCTATCAAGCTGGCAAATTCCAGAGAATTGGCTTCCAGCATATAAAGATGATGAAGACCCTGATTCAAAAGGACTTACAGATCTAGAGGTCGCCAGAATTGTATATAATGAGCCTAAAATGACAAAGAAAGAATTTGATAAGATCTTAGACAGAGTCGATATAGAGTCACTAGTACACAAATATTATTCCAATATTGGGTTACCAGAAAAAACAATATTTAATGAGATTGCTAGTTTACTAAAATCTTCAAACAATTAACTATTTTAGTATTACAATATTTGAAACATCTGATAAAACATTACTAAAATCTTATCTTCTGTTACTTTAAACTACCTCTAGTCTGATCAGACACATATTCTACTTTTCTTTAAAATCCACAACACCAGTTGTTACATTATACATACCACCAACAATAGTAATTTCTTTTCTAGTCAGCATTTCTTTAAGAATATCACTTTGTTTTTCAATTTGGTCAGTCACTAGTTCAACATTAATTGAAGCAACATTGTCAACGAAGTCTTTGTTTTTTGAAGTTCTATCTAGCGTTGTAGATTTTTCTTCTTCTATTGCTGGAGTTATTTTACTAAGCAATGCACTTAACTTACCCATTCTAACTTGATCACATGCGCCCTGTATAGCACCACAACTAGTGTGTCCTAAAACCATAATTAGCTTTACTCCAGCAACTTTACAAGCAAACTCCATGCTCCCTATAATGTCATCATTTAGAATGTTACCAGCAATTCTACAGCTAAAAATATCCCCAAGACCCTGATCAAATATCAATTCAGCAGATGTACGAGAGTCAATACAACTAAGAATAATTGCAAATGGATGTTGCCCACCTGATGTATTATTGACTTGCTCTAATAAGTTACGGTTAACTTTGAGGTTCTCAATAAAACGCTTATTGCCATCTTTTAAAATTTGTATTGCCTTTTCGGGGCTCAGAGAATCTCTTTCTTCTTTTGTCAAAGTAATCATGAATCGCATACCCCCCACATTTTACTAAAATTCCTAAAAACCTTAGGTGCTTCTTTGGAAGCTTACGTACAAAATAGTATTATGCCTTATTACTCAGATTTGCTCTCAGTAGCATCATCTTTTTTTTCTTTCTCTACAGCAGGAGCTGAAGAATTAGAAGACTTAGTTGAAAAACTCATGTTACCGAATTTTTCTTTAAACTTTGTTACCTTAGCGTTACTCTCATTAGCAGAAGCAACACCTTTCTTTGTCCATGCAGGATGTTTCCTAAAATCTACGTCTAAGAATAACTTTTCTTCACTAAAAGTAGAGTATGTTTCAAAAGTATCTCCTTTTGGGAACTGAACTGTAATTTTATTATATTTAGGATGTATATCTCTCATAGCCTTATTTTGTTTTCTTTTCTGTTGTTGATTTAGAAACCGCTTTTTTATTCTCTTTAGGCTTCACAGCTGACTTCTTTACATCTTTCTTTGTTTCTTTTGAAGATGCATCCGCTTTCGCCTTTGCTTTCTTTGCAATTCTTTTTTTAGGTCTTTCTGATTCTTTAACCTTACTTTTCAGAACTTTCTGTTCCTGTTCTTTACCAGATTTCTCAAGTGCAGCAACAACTTTAGCTCTTAAAGATCTAGCACTTGTAGTTAATTTTCTTGGCTGTGAAGATAATAAAAATCCATCCAATCCACCTTTAAAATCAACAGTACGAAGTGTTTTAACAGCGATTTTCAACCTAAATGACTGACCTAAAGCTTCACTAAACAATGTGATTTGCTGAAGATTTGGTAAAAATTTTCTTCTAGTTTTTCTCTTGGAATGGGATACTTTATTTCCTGTTAATATACCCAACCCAGTTAATTCGCAAGATCTTGGCATTTTCTATAACCTTTATTCTGGTGCACTTGAATTAAATAACGAGGTCGTAATCTATTATATTTACCCAACACAGTCAAGTATAAATATTTAATTTTCTTAAGCGAAAGAAGTATTCTAGAAGAATGAAAGGGCCTATATTAACAAGGAAATTCCTTTAATAAGCCCTAACTGATTTCTTGAGCACATTTATTTTCTTGACTTAGAATCTCCAAGCAGGTCCTTAAAACCTTCATAACTCAAACTTCCAGGGACTAGCTCTCCTTTTACTATGAATGTTGGAACCCCTCTCATACCAACGTTCTGAGCTATCTCTAGATTCTCATTTACAAGTTTTTGTATATCTTGAGATTTCATCTCTTTTGTTAACGCATCTGTAGACAATCCATGCTTCCTAGCTATATCTAGTATTGAATTATCATCGATTGTAGGAGAATTGATCAAATCTTCATGAAACTTTTCAAAATGATCTGGGAATAGTTTCCACACAGACAAAGATGCTCTAACAGCTTCTGCAGAGTTCTTTCCTAACACTGGCACTGGCTGAAGTATAAGCTTAACATCAGGGTAATCTTTTAATACTCTTTCTAATACGATATGACTTCTCCTACAATAGCTACATTTATAGTCAAAGAATTCTACTATTTTGGTATTACCTTTTGAGTTACCCAAGTAAGGTCTGTTGCTGGTAATTTTTTCCATATTATCTTTTAGATAGCTTTTGGATTTAACATCTCTATCTTTTGACATTTTTTCATTAAGATTTTGCAATGCCTTAGCAACCACCTCAGGATTAGATTCTATATATTTACGAACCACCTCTTCTATTTCTTTGTCATCCTGCACTGGCATACCATGAACTGAATCTACTGGAGCAGATTCCGGCACCGCTTTCACAGAAGGCTGAGCAACTGCACCTTGCGAATCACCATGAGTGTGAGGTATATCTTTCTTATGCAAATCTTTATGAGCATTTTTTGCACTCACAGATGGAGCTGTTTTTGGCTGCACCGCTGGAATCACAGGAGCGCCTGATCCATCATGAGTATGACTTACCTCTTTCTGATCTTTATCATCACCAAAATGCAGGTATTGCTGAGCGAAAAATAACAAACCAACAAATATTATTAATCCCAGAACAAGAAGACCTTTACTCTTAAATATGCTAGAACCTTCTGATGCATCCCCTTCTTCGTTCTCATCTAAATCATCTTCTGGCTCACTAACACCTTCCTGAGCAGCATCATCTTTTTTTTCTTCTAAATCTTGATTGTCATCATTCTGATTCTCATCTTTACTCATAAAGGTCTCCTAATTATTTTGTTACATTTAAATTACGCACTGCAGAGATTATATCTTCAATCTTTATCTTTAGTCTAGCACGATTTTTTGAATATTTCTCTGCTAACTTTGCAAATCTACTAGCATCTTCATACCTACGTTGCATTAGAGCTTCCTCAGCCAACATTAAATTTGTATAGCCTAAATCTCCTAATTTTCCATATGCTGTTGCTAAAATTCTATATATATAAGGATTTTTCATATTTGAAGCTAAAACTTCTTCTAACAATCCCACAACTTCCCTTAGTGCCATTTTCTTCTTTTTCTCATCTGAGAAATAATCTACAGAATTTGCTAACACCACAGCATACTCAGCTTTAGTTATAGGATTATCAACATATGATATAGACTTTTTATACGATGCAATAGCTCCTTTTAAATCACCTGCTCTAAAAAGAATTTGACCTTTCAGCTCATAAAGATATCCATTTTCTGACTCCCTATCTATAAGTTCATTTATTATCTTGATTGCTGCAGCTGTATCATTTCTTTCATATAATAAGATTGCTCTCTGATATTTGACTGCAAAAGGATCAAGATCTTCTTGGTAAATCTTTGAATTACGAGTCACTGGCATTAAGAAGCCTCTAAGCTTAGCTACAATACGAGCATATATTTTCCTTTCTTCATCTGAAGATCCAAAGGATTTATTTTCTTTATCATAAGCAATTTTTAATGATGCTAGTCTATTTGAACTTAACGGATGCGTTACACTATAAGGATTAATCTCACCGAATTCTTGTTCTTTCCTTGAAAAATATTTCTGAATATTTAATATGCCGATCACCGAATTCTGGCTATCATGAAGAAACCTTACTGCTGCTTGATCAGCTGCTGCCTCCTGAGATCTAGAATAAGCAAGATAATCTCTACTAAACAAATGTGATTGCCCCAAAGCACCACCAACAACTGCATCTGCATTACCACTTACAGCCGCAACCGCACCTAAAAGCCCCATAGCAATCATAGATTGTTTTTGAATTTCACGGATTTTCTCATCTCTTCTAGCTAAGTGCCCACCTTGTATATGACCTAGCTCGTGAGCTACTACACCTTTTAGCACATCTGGATCATTAAAAGCTGCTATAAGTTCGGTGCTAATAAAAATATTACGGCCATTATATACAAATGCATTTATGTTATCATCAAGAAGAATATAGAATTTTATATCATTTGGCTGAGCACCAGATGCTTCAAAAATAGGAGTCACTAATTTTTTAATCACATCTTCAATTTCACTATCAACTATTTGTACCGCTGAAGCTTGAAAATGAAAGGTTATAGGTAATAGGAGAAAATATATAAATTGACGCAACGCCCTGAGATTAAGAGTTACCAGGAGAAGGGTCAAAGTACTTCGTAAATTTCTCAGTTTCATTCTCATGATTTTCTGCACCTTCTAAAGGTAGTTTTTTTTCAGTAATCTTAGGCCATTTAGATGAGTACTCTCTATTCACCTCAATCATTTCTATAAGATCTTCTGATTCAGGCTTTATAGCCTCTATAGGACATTCTGGTTCGCATACCCCACAATCTATACATTCATCAGGATTAATTACTATCATATTATTCCCTTCATAGAAACAATCCACAGGGCAGACTTCAACGCAGTCTGTATATTTACACTTTATACAAGATTCAGTAACAACAAAAGTCATAATATATGAATGTATTAATTATACTTATTTAACTAGATGATATATATCTAATTCGCAATATTTTTTTTCTAATAATCTCTGATCTAATTCTTAAAATCAGAATAAAGCAAAAAAATGCTACAGAACCCATAAACATCAACATCAATGGAAGCAACATATCAGAATGAATTGCAGGTCCTCCAGACCTAAAAACGCTAGCAGGCTGATGCAATGTTGCCCATATATCTACTGAGAATTTTATAATAGGTATATTAACTAGACCAACTATTGCTAAAATAGCAGGAGCATCACTTTTTACCAAGTCATCACGAACTGAGTTAAAAAGAGCTATATAACCAAGATAAAAGAAAAATAGAATGAGCATAGATGTGAGTCTTGCATCCCATACCCACCATGTTCCCCAAACTGGCTGCCCCCAAAACGCACCAGTAACAAGTGTAATAAGTGCAAAACCAGCCCCTATCACAGCAGCTTGGTTTGCTATTATATCAAGAAATTGATTTCTCCATATAATATATATAATGCTACAACTACCCATAAGAATATATATTCCTAAAGCCATCCATGCAGATGGCACATGCACATACATAATTCTTACAAAATCTGATTGCTGATAATCTGCAGGAGAAACGAATGAAAAATATAACCCTAAAGCAAAAAAAACTACACTCGCAATTAAGCTAGTATAGAAAAATGGCCTCTCTAACTTATCAAATAAACTTAAGTTAATCATTTTATACCTACAACTGATAAGATATGCCCTTCTAACTTCCTCCCTTTTTTAAAATCTCTTCTATAGCTGAAGCATTTTTTTTCATCTTTTAATGTATCCAAATCAGCGTTATAGAAGTTATTTATAGAATATTTTTTTATTTTACTAGTAACGTAAGCAGGTAAATCAAAATAATATTTCTCCCCTTTCTTATAAAAAAATTTATCATTAACTTTATCTTTTTCTAAGAAAACATCATAGAATTCTTGCCCAACCTCATATGAATCTTGATGAATACACGGACCCATTAACACATCTATCTTGCCTATTTCTGCACCTGCCTCTTCCATTTTCTTCATAACAGAATCCACAATATCAGAAATCGCACCTCTCCACCCAGCATGCGCTGCACCAACTATTTTATTATCGTTATCGATAAATATCAAAGGCACACAATCAGCAGTTTGTATAGCTAACAGTAATGAAGGATCTTTTGTAACATGAGCATCAGCTTCGATATCAGACAGGTCCATGCTGCTATCGATTATAATGGATTTGTTTCCATGCACCTGATGCAGAACTGCCATAGAGTGATATTGTGACCCGAATGCATTTAATACTATTTTTTTATCAGATTCAGAATCTGTATGAGCTCTATATCTATGAGATTTGGCAGGAAAATTTTTACCTAGAAATCCATATACTATATTTGAAGGGGTATAGTTTTTATGCTTTAGAATAAATTTATTTTCTTCTAACATATGCTTTTAAAAGGAGCACAAATATGGTATCTGTATAGTCCTTGTGAATTTTTAAGTCGTAGATGGCTAGTATAAAGAAAAAGAAAAACAATGCAACCATAGCAGCAATGATAGGTAATGCTTTGGAGCATTATGACATGTCTTTATATGGTTTTATGGTTCCCATCTTAATATCCATTTTCTTACCCAGCATAGACAAACTAAATGCATTAATTCTTACGTTCGTTTTTAGCCCTATCAGCATTATTGTAAGACCCATAGGTGCTATTACTATAGGAAGATTAGGTGATAAATATGGTAGAAAAACAGCGCTAATCGTAAGCATAGGAGGAATGGCCATTGCCACAGGAGCAATAGGATTATTACCAACATATAGCAGCGTAGGAATATGGGCACCTATTTTATTTCTATTTTTAAGAAGCATGCAAGGATTCTTCGTAGCAGGAGAAAGCTGTGGAGGAGCTGTATTTGTATTAGAGCATAGTGACTCTAACAAGGGTTATCTGAGTGGATTATATGTGAGCTATGCAGTAGTAGGAATGGTAGCAGCAGCATTAATGGCTACATTAACCACCTACTTACCAGAAAAATTTTGGAGAGTCCCTTACTTGATTGGCTCTCTAACTGGATTGATTGGCTTTTACCTTAGATCTAACGTATCAGAAACACCATCATTCCTAAAATATAAAAATGTAAAACCAGTAAAAACAAGAGAACTATTTAAAAGACACAAATCTATACTTGTTGCTATAGGAGTATCAGGTTTATTTAGCGCATTATACTTACTACCTACATATTTGATGATATCACTACTTCCTATTATCACATCTTTTAAACTATCCACAATAATGACTATAAACATGGGAACTACCATATTATACATGATTTCCCTCCCTTTCTTTGGAAAATTGGCAGATAGAATAAGCATTACTAGGTCTATGCTATATGCATCTGTTACCGTTATAATATTATCATACCCTCTGATTTCTTTAATATCGTACGACAATCTATATTGCATTATCCTGATGAAGCTGTGTTTTGCGCTACTAACGGCATGGCTTTGCTCACCGTTCTATGCATGGATACATACCTTATTCCACACCAAAGAGAGATATACTGCTGTATCTCTAAGCTTCTCTATTGGGGGACAACTAGGTGGCTTTATGGTTCCACTAACAATATGGTTATGGAAAAACACAGAATCATTAGCATCTATATATGGAATATTAATATTCTGGGGAGTAATATCTACTATATCTTTATTCTCTTCTATATTCTTAGCAAAGCATGACTAAGTCAGATATCAATTTTGGAAGTTTAATTGAACATTACACAAAAGCCTTTATAGAGAATTTCCATATAATCCCTGTACTAGGATGCGAACTAGAGTTTTATACAAAAGAGCAATCTTCAATAGAAGATTTAAAATTAGCCCTTTCTAACCAAGGTATAAAACTTTCAAAAGAAGAAGGAAAGAATCAGTATGAATTACAATTTCCTCATACCAACCAAATTAACTCTCTTATCTCATCTATAGAAAATGCAAAAAGGAACCTAAAAAAGCTAGCAACATTCGAATCAGAACCATATTCTGAAGAACCAACCAGTGCTATGCATATACATTTGAATTTTCTAGATCAGGAAGCGAATAATATATTTGATAGGAAAAATGGAAAAAACCCAGCGATATTAGGATATGCAGTTGGTGGATTGTTAAAAACAATGAAAGAATCATGCATTTTCTTTTCTCCCAATACAGGCGACTATGCAAGATACACAAAAAGATCTATGAACACACCCTCAAACATATCGTGGGGAGTAAACAACCGAACAACAGCAATAAGAATAACACCTAGAGAAAGTGGCTTTAGGAGGATAGAACATAGACTCCCAAGCGCAAACGCAAGCCCAGAAAAGGTAATAGCTGCAATACTAGTAAGCACATATACAGGAATAAAAGAAAAATTGATACCAATGGAGCCAATTTACGGCAATGCATTTGACTCCCAATACAAATTAGAAAAACTACCACAGAACTTGAAGGAAGCCCAAGCAGAATTTATGCAAGGTACATTTCACTTAGAGCTAACATCAGTTACTGGATTACAGTTGCGACTATAAGGCCGCTAAGATTTATCAGCTAATTTCTTTTTGGTCCCTGCAGAGTAATCTAAGCCCAGTTCTTTAAGGGCCATATTATCTACAGTAGAAGGAGCTTTCATCATCAAGTCTTCTGCTTTTTGAGTCATAGGGAATAATATTACCTCACGAATATTAGCTTCATCAGCAAGTAACATGACTATTCTATCAATACCAGGAGCAACTCCTCCATGAGGTGGAGCACCGTATTTAAATGCAGTAATTAATGAAGAAAATTTCTCATCCACAAATTTCTTGTCATATCCAGCTATTTTAAATGCCTCATACATAACTTCAGG
>JAHZKS010000029.1 GCA_022600235.1 Alphaproteobacteria bacterium
CCTATAAGAATTTATTTTTTATTTGGCATCTTCTGAATCAAGTTATAGCTTTCTTTATACCACTTGCTATTAGGGTAGTTGTGATATAATACCGCTGCATTTCTTTCTGCTTCTTTCTTCACTCCTAGAAATACATATCCTTCAACCATCCTATATAAAGCTTCTTCAATTTGAGATGTAGTTGAATATTCATCAACAACTACTTTAAATCTCTTAATTGCAGCTAAGATATTACCAGTATTAATATAATACCTGCCCACAATCATTTCTTGCGCAGCGAGATGATCGTCTATAAGCTCCAGCTTTACTCTAGCATCTTTAGCATATGAAGATTTTGGAAATTTTGTAATTAACACAAAAAATGCCTGACGAGCCTTCATAGTCATACCTTGATCTCTATAAGGAATATCAATCTGTTCATAATAAGATAATGCTTTCATGTAATATGCATAAGGCACCTCTTTAGCAGCAGGATGCATACTTATAAAATTATCTACGGCATATATAGCAGAATCATAATCTTTCATCAGGTAGTAAGAATATATCTCCATTATTCTTGATCTAGCAGCCCATTTGTAATAAGGAAACTGATATGTTATGTCAGCATAAAGAGAAGCTGATTTTTTATATCGCTTTTCTTTAAAGGCATTTGAAGCTTTCGTGTACAATTCTTGAGCGCCTACCTGCTTAATTTTAGAAGGGTCTTTTGCCTTACTACTTGCGCAACCCACCAAAGAAAAGGCGATTAATATAGCTAGGATAATGTTAGAATAATTCTTCTTTTGCATAGTTTTTTATCTAAATTCTAAAACATATTATATCAAAACATTCTTTTGATCTATAATAAACATATAGAAAAACTATTTCTACTACCAATAAACTATGTTATGCAATATAGTATTATTTTATTTTGATAGTTATGAAAACAATACAAGATATAGAATTAGTCATTTTTGACTGCGATGGAACGCTAGTAGATAGCGAGTATGTAAATAATCGTTCTATCTCTAAAATGCTTACAGATCTTGGGCATACTAAGTTTACCACAAAATATTGCATAGATTATTTTGCTGGTTGTAGCATCCACGACGTAATAAATACACTAAAAAGACTTAAAGTAGAAAACCCCGAAAAAAAACTAGAAGAAATGCATGTGTACTCAATGCAAATTGCTAAAGATGAATTAAAGGCTATAGATAATGTGCGTAAAACTCTAGAACAAATCACAATACCCAAGTGTGTTGCATCAAATGGAGAAAATAGAATTGTTCTGGATTTTTTAAACATTACAAAACTGATTGGTTTTTTTGCCTCTAATGCTATCTTCACAAGAGAGATGGTTGCAAGACCTAAGCCAGAAGGAGATCTATACTTACATGCAGCAAAACAAATGAACAATGTTGATCCATCCAAATGTTTAGTGATTGAAGACAGCATTGTTGGAGTAATGGCAGGCAAGAAAGCAGGAATGAATGTAATAGGCTTTATTGGAGCTAACCATCATCATGAAAAAAGTGAGAACCAACTGCTTACAGCTGGAGCTTTTACAACCGTTAAAGATTTTAGTGAAATTCTGAAATATATTCCTCAGAAATAGTATATCTATTTGGCCTTATTTACTCTCTTCAGCCATAAGAATCCTATACCACCAAGTACAAGGCTTATTGGTATTACAGAGATACCATATATATACGAATCGGCACTATAAGTACGGACACCATTTGACACCGTCCCATCCCATGTGAAATTCAGCGTCTCGCCAATAACAGAATGGAACATATACCCAAATGACATTACTATCATGTTAATGATGGCTGTTGTAAGCCCTACCACACCTTCTTTAACAAAAGTTGTAGATAGGTAAACTGTTAGCACTTGATAACCGCTCAAAACCCCTACCATGAAGAACATAAACACCATTATGTTATATGCATCAAATATTTTTAACAGAGTTGCAATAAAGATAATTGCCATACCAGCAGCACAGACAGATACAACACTATAGTAAGCTCTTGTTTTATCACCAATATATGCAATAACAGAACTACCAAATGCCATACCTAAGAATATGACTGAAGTTAAGAACGATGCTGTTTCTTTATCTGCATTGTAAACTACCTGTAAAAATGATGCGCCCCATGCATCGGAAAACCCTTCTAATGGACCCACCATTAAACCAGCGAATATCCCAATATAAAAAATGTTTTTTTGCTCCCAAACTTGCGCAAAATCCTTTTTAAAGTTTAGTTCGTCACTAGCCTTAACTCCTTTCGCTTTAGGCATGACCAAGAATGATATTATACCGAATATAATTCCAGAATATATTATATACTCGATAACTTTTTCATACCCATAAACCGCAAGCAACTTTGCAACTGGTTGACTTCCATATATAGCACCCATCAAACCAATAAAGGCACCAACACCAAGCATTCTTGAAAATTTACCTTCTGGAAATCCAAGGTGTATCACTTTAAACATACCAAGAATTGCAGCCGAAGATCCGATACCTATGAGAACTCTTCCCCAATACACCATAGTCCATGAATCTGAAAGAATAAGAGGAACTGTACCCAAAACAGTAATCATTATGCATATTGGCACCACATATTTTGGCCCCTTTTTATCTAACCATATACCTATTGGAATATGGGCAGCTGAATATGCTATATAATATATACCTGCAAACTGACCAAAAGTGTCAGACTCTATTCCATAGCGACTCATCATTTCAGGCATTACAATATTAGGAAGCACACGCAACACATATTGATATGCATAAAATAACGCAGTCATAAACCACGCTAACCAAATCGCTGATCTTTTACTAGTATCCACTTAAATAACCTTTCTATAATTAGAGGCAGAGAGACTACATATTAAAGCGCCTTCTGTCAATAAGATAGGTTTTGATCTACTCTTTGCTAGAGTGCTCTGTGTTTTGCTCTACCTCTACATGAGGAGCGGATCCTATATATCCACCTCCAACTCCTACAGCTTTATCACTTGCAATGATTCTAATAATCATAAAGATTATCATTAACAACAAAGAAACTATAAAAGTATAAAATATACCGTTAGGACCAAAATACTGCATAGTCAATGATACGCTTACAGGACCTACAGCCGATCCAAATCCATATGCAAGCATCATACCTTGAGTCACTTCAACAATGTAATCATTATCTACATAATCACATGTATGATTCAGACTCATTGGATATATAGAGAAAGTAACCCCTCCAAAAACAAATACTAAAACAAACGCTAACATGGAATGGATGGAAGTAAAATAATCTATACATATCATTAATCCAGATACCATTACACCCCGATGCATAAAATTATTAATATCATTCTCCTATCCATACAATCAGCTAAAAGCCCGAATGGATACTGCATTACTACCCCACCAGCTATCGTTAGAGACATAAGAGTAGCAACAGTAGCAACATCATACCCTGTCTCTTTAAAATATAATGGAAGCAGTGAATAAATAGACCCCAACAGTAAACCAGATAGAACGCATCCTAGTATCCCTGTGGGAGATATCTTATAAAGATTAAAAAAACCCAAAGCATCAGGAATTTTAATATTAGGCATTACATTCTTTACAGATATTATTGGACCTATAGACGTAAAGCATAATATAGATGCCACTGCTAATGGAAGAATTGTGACTATACCAGTAAACCCTAAAAACAGCTGACCAACAGATTGACCCAAATATAATACTATCATGTAGACTGCTAAATTTCGCCCACGATTATTTTTAGTACTAACACGCAATACCCAACTTTCTACCACTACATACACCCACGCCAGACTGTATCCTCCGATAAATCTTGTCACTATCCATATTATAAGACTTTCATTTAGCCCAGGAATAATAGCCACAAAAGAGAGCGCTAAAGTAGAAAAGATAAATGTCTTAGACGGGCCTACTTTATCCAAGAACTTAATAACACTAATTGAACCAATGAACATACCTAGGTAATAAATAGACCCAACAAAACCTATAGCAAGCTCTGAGTACTGTAACGCTTCGAGCCTAAGAGGCACCAAAGTATTAAAGAGCCCCATAGCCATCATCATAATGGCTAAACTCATAATTGGCGCATAACGAAGCATGAACATTCTAACCATACTCACAACCTCTCTTTGGAGTATGTTAATTGTACATATCAAGAGTTAACAAATGATAAATATGAAAACTTTGTAAACTTATTAATACTTAAGTGATGCTTTTATTATAGCAAAAGCTTCATCCAACGCTTGCTACGATATCTAAATATAAACACAATGATACCAACAAATTTATAAACAGAGATAATGAGCCACAAAATGGCAGGCCCTACAGTAAAGAATTTTACTAATATAAATATAGGTAAAACAGAGAATATCCAGATAGCAGCAGAATTTATCGAAGTAAGGAACATTGTATCTCCACCAGCAATCAGAATACCACAACCAGTCCAAAATATTCCATCTAGTAAAAGAAAAATCCATACAAACTGAAGCGCCTGCATCGCCTGATCAATAAAATACTGAGAGTGCGCGCCTAAATCTCTAAAAAACAGATTGATAATGATTTCTGGATAGAAAAACAGTGGCACCGCTAGTATTAATAAATAAAAGAAATTAATTTTAAAAGCAGAGTATAATAGCTTTGTGAGCAAATCAAATTTCTTAGAACCAATCATATTGGATGCAACAACAGAAGTACCTTTACACAAAGCATCAATGAAAAAAATGAAAAATATCAATACACTTTGAATCATCGCATGCAAAGAAACATATTCTTTCTTGAAACGTGATGTTATGAGCAATATTGCAAACCAACCTAGTATTTCTAGAACTATTGCAAGAGAGTTTGGTAAACCCACTCTTACACATTTAAGAAATAACTCTTTGCTAAATGTACACACATGAGTTTGGAACCTCTTCCTATTATTAGCCCCTAAAAAACTAAAGAATAGTATAATAGTTTGCACACTTATAGAGATAACAGTACCATAAGCAGCGCCCACTGGACCAAGAGCTGGCACTATATCTTTGTAACCAAGAACTAGCACAAGATCTAATACAATATTTATCACATTCCCAAAAATCACTACGGCTGTTGTGAACCTCACTTTACCTCTACCAATATAAAAAGCAGATAAAGCAGCAATAATAGCGTGTAATGGCGCAAACATCATACACCATTTATAATATGGATTTCCATGCTCCAAAAAATCTTCTGGTATAAATATAGGCCCAGTATAAAGACCTAATGGAACAGTGATAACGAAAAATCCAACTCCAAACCAAATCATTTGCCATACTGGCGCAGCAATCTTATCATATTGCTTCGATCCATTATATTGGCCCACAAAAACTTCTGATATAGCTGCAAGAATTATAGCTCCCACTTCAACTAAAGCACATAGATTACCAGCCAAAGTTATAGACGCAAGAGCAGTATCTGAGTAATGCGCCACTACAATCCTATCTATAAGCAGCATAAAATGCACAGAAAATGCAGCAATCATTAACGGAAATACGACCGATATTAACTGCTTAACACTTGCTATAGGGTATTTATTAATAAGCATACTTGTCTCATTTTCTACTTCAAACCACAGTTATTTAATCTGCGAATATTAATTCAATTGAGGATTAACATTAGTGTATTCTACAATAAACAAAGTAATAAATCGATAGATTAGTCTTCAACATGAAAAAGAAGCTTATAGATCTAGCTAAATCTTTGTTATTCATGCGCGAACGTGACTTTGTTCTTGCAGTCAATCACAAAGAGGTTATTTCTTCGTTAACCCATGACGCTAGATTCACTGTTCGATATATCTTCATGATTATAATATCGATTAGTATAGCTACGATGGGTATCATATTGGATGATATGAGTGTAATTGTCGGTGCTATGTTAATTTCACCTATGATGAGCCCAATAGTTTTACTTGGCTTCTCTATATGCAGAGTAAATTACACAGAATTCTTACATAGCATACGAAGCATTATAATCGGAATATTTGTAGCTATATTATTCTCTTTTTTAATAGTAAAAATCTCACCCGTTCATGAAGTCACTGACGTTGTACTTTCTGCTACAAAAGCAAATATTTATAATTTGCTAGTGGCATTATTTTCAGGAGCAGCAGGAGCTTATACAAAAATAAAACGTAAAGGAGAAGAAATTATAGGAGTGGCAATCGCTTCATCTTTAATGCCACCTCTTTCTGTAATAGGGTTCTCTATAGCCACAGGTCATTATGATATGGCACAGGAAGCAGCTTTCTTATTTATCACAAACCTAATAGCAATTGCATTAGCTGGAACTATATTAGCAAGATGGTATGGATTTGGATTTAGAGTCAGTAAAATTCATCTAATTTGGCAGATTTCTATTTACTCAATAGCAATTCTAATATTATCAGTGCCTTTAGTAATTACACTTAAGAAGGTTGCGTACGAATTAAAAGCACAACATATTATACATGATACTATACATGAATCTTTTGGAGAAAATGCAGAATTGAATATAGAAAAAATACATTTTCCTAACTCACTAGAAAAACCTATAAAAGTTAGCGTAATTGTCTTTACAAATAAATTCAGAACAGAAGCAGAGAAGAATATAAAAAACACGATTGCCTCTAAACTTGCACAGCCTATATCATTAAAATTAGATCAAGTTTTATATTCTACGACTGCTACTCCTGAGAAAAAATATACTATGCCTACATCAGAGAAAAACATCATCTCCATGGTGCGAGAATCAACTCACATACCTATACGTCTAATCAACGTCAATATGCATCTACACTCAATTGAAATATTTCTTACACCAAGCATACATCAGAGCTTAAAAGCAATGCATGCTGCAGAGATAGATTTAAGAAAAACTTTCTCAGGTTGGACTGTAAGAGTTATACCGCCTACAATGAGTATTCCTGTATTATACTTCGGAAATAATAAAACAACATTAGATACAGATAGTTTAGAATCTCTCAAATCTATTATATGGCTTCTAGACCGTTGGCAAGTATATGAGGTAACCGTTACAGGATTCAGTAATAATAAAGAATATGGATCTAATGAGAATCCACCTATATCCGCAGAAAGAGTTAATTACATAGTAAAGAAATTATCCAAAAATGGAATCAAAGCTATCCCTACTATTGAACATAGAGATCACCCAACTCGTCTATATAATGAGACAGACTACGGCGTAAAAAATGAAAACAAAGTTCTGATCAGAACACATAGCACAAGGTCTTTAAGCCCTACCAAGCACTAGCTTATATTTTTTTGTAATAATATATAATCATACTAATGGGAATAGATACAATATACATTGCACATAAAGCGGATATTGTGATCCAAGGCCTTATTATCAAGAATGCAATAACAAGCCCTATGCAAGCTAAAACCAAAGTAACATATTCTTGAGCTATATGAATCTTCTTGATCGAGAAAGTCCTTATACGACTCGCTGCTGCAAACGCTATGATTAAAGTATAAACACCTATATACCAAGGATTGGAAATAAATTTCAAAGATATAAATTCAAAACTTAAAATTATTGGCAGAACAACTAAAATTCCACATAATGGCGCAGGCATACCTATAAAGAATAAATCATTTTCTTTTGAGTCTTCATTCTTTAAAGCGAGAACATTGAATCTTGCTAATCTAATAGCCATACATATAGCAAAAACCAAAACAAACCCCCAACCAACACCATGAATATGTATGGAATTTAGAGTCCACATATATATTATGATTGCAGGGGCGACACCAAAATTCACAAAATCTACAAGCGAATCTATTTGAGCTCCAAATTCACTAGTAACATCTAAATACCTAGCTAGCCTCCCATCCATGCCATCTAAAAACGCAGCAAGTATTATCAGTAAAACACTTTGCTCCCATTTATGGTCAAAACCGTATCTGATAGATGTTAATCCTGCACATAGAGCAATCATTGTTACGATGCTAGGGAACAAACGACTTATAGGAAGAGCAGTCTTAAAATCTATTTTTTTCTTCCCTATATTTTTTTTACTTCTATCATTCATAGAATTTATTTCACTTCACCACTCAATTGCTCTTTATCTCCTATTTTACAAAGAACAGTCTCTCCTCCAATCATTCTTTGTCCTTTCACAACCTTTGGTACTTCTCCTTTTGGAAGGTAAATATCAGCTCTACTACTGAATTTTATAATCCCATACCTATCACCAGCTTCAACTTTTTGACCTTCCTTTAAAGTGCAGACAATTCTTCTAGCTATCAGACCAGCTATCTGTGTGAATACTAAATTCTTTCCTCCAGCAATATCTACTACCACATGGTTTCTTTCATTATCAATACTTGCTTTATCCAAAGAAGCATTAAAAAATTTGCCAGGATGATATAAAATCTTTGATATTTTACCTGACATAGGAACACGATTTACATGAACATCAAATATGTTTAAGAATATACTAATTCTAGTTCTTTTCTCCTTTTTCATTCCAAGTTCCGCTGGCATATCTACTTCTTCTATATTAGATACAACACCATCAGCAGGGCTTAGAACAAGATCTTTAGAAACAGGAATAACTCTATCTGGATCTCTAAAAAAGTACATACACCAACACCAGCAATATAATAAAGATATTGTTGTATCAGATTCTCTAAGCCCTTAACACAA
>JAHZKS010000030.1 GCA_022600235.1 Alphaproteobacteria bacterium
TCTAATCATTAAAATGATTTAATCTTAGATTAGTTGGCAATATATCAAATAGTTCTTTCATCAATGGTCCTACAGTAATCACCTTATCAACAGAACTATTCTCAATTGCACTTAAAAGACCTTTGTGTTCTTCTAATGCGACCTCTCCAAGCTCGTACATATCTGCAAGAATAACAACTTTTCTTTTAGCTCCTTTTCTTTTAGACAGCACATCCAATGCGGCTTTTATAGATAATACGCTAGCATTATAACTATCGTCAATAAGTGTTATTTTCTTTTTACCCTTCAACATGATATCTTTTGTTAGACCTCGGCCTTTAACACTAGTGAATTCTTTTAATCCTAAAGATGATTTTTTAGTATCCAACCCTATAGATTCAACACTTAATAATACAGCAATTGAATTTATGGCATGGTGCTTACCTGGAGATAGCATTGTATATTCTACCTGTTTCCCCAGAATATTTGCAGATACTTCTGAATTACTTTGATCTGAGTGATAAGAAATCAAGAAAGCATCATTTTCTTTTTTTTCTCCAAACTTTAGAATCTTATCCATGCCGCATTTTCTTGCTTCATTTTCTAGAATATGAATATATTTATTGTCTCCATTTAAAATGGCTATACCATTATTATTCATCCCTAAAAATATCTCTGCCTTTGCTCTAGCTATACCATCCACAGATGAGAAATTTTCTAAATGCACAGCTGCAACAGTTGTAATGATAGATAAGTCTGGACGAAAAACTTTTGTTAATTTTGTTATCTCACCTGCCTGACTCATACCTAATTCAAATATACCAAACTCTGTATCTAGAGGCATCAGTGCAAGGCCTATAGGGGCAGTGATTTGACTATTAAAATTCCCCTCAGATGAGTATGTTTTTCCTAATTTTGTGAATGCTAGCTTTAGCTGCTCTTTTGTAGAAGTTTTTCCTAAACTACCTGTTACTGCAATAATCTTTGCTTTGCATCTTTTCCTATGAAATTCTGCAAGCTTCCTTAACGCTTCCAAAACATCTTTAACCAAGATAATATTATGCTTCTCTATACTGCATCCTTCAGGTATCCTCTCAACCATCACAGCAGATGCAACTTCTAACACATCTAAAACGAAGTCATGGCCATCAAATTTCTCTCCCTTAATAGCAACAAAAATATCTCCAGATTTGACATTGCGCGAATCTATAGCAATACCATTAGCACTCCATTCTCCGTAAACTTTGCCACCTGTAGCCTCTAAAACCGAAGCATTATCCCATAAATTTTTATATTTCATTTTCTAGTTGCCACGACGCTATTAAACCCCTACCATTGTTCTCTAATATATTAATGATACATTCTAAATATAAGAGATGTATAGATTTATTATAAAAAAAATCAAGACTAGACTAGTCTCTTCACTGTTAAAGACAGTGAATAATAAGCTGAATGATAATCCTTTGGATAGTGATGCACTAAATAATCGTGCAATTCTTAATATTGGAGAAGATACACTAGAGCAATCACTACAAGATATGAATAAAGCTATTAAGCTGAATTCTCAATATCACCCATTAATACATTTCTCTTCTTCTGCGGCTTATCTTTTTCGAGGATATGCACATATTAAATTAAAGAAAAAAGAAATTTCTAGAAAAGATTTTAAAGAAGCTCTCTTTCAAGACCATGAAAATCAAGATGCTAAAGAAGCCTTAGAATCAAAATCTTTAGCTAATACAAACATAGAATCACTTAAATATGTAAAGAAAATATTCCCAGATTATATAAATAAGAACTATGAAAAAAGAATTAAGGTATTAGAAAAACTATGTTCCAGTGAAGAGCTAAATAAAAATACTACATATGATCTCTCAGTATATTATTTCCTTTCTGGAAGATATGAAGAATCTTTATTATATGCTAAACATTCTCTCAATATAGAGCATAATAACGGAGACACATGCCTGCTCGTTAGTATAATATATTTTCAACAAAAAAATTACAAATTGGCACTATCTTATATAAACCAAGCACTAAAAATATTTCAAAATACCCACCACGAGTATCATATAAACTCTTCGATACAATATTATAACAGAGGGTTTATATATTATAATATGAATGAATTAGATCTAGCATGCAACGACCTCACGAAATCTTTAGACTTGTATAAAAAGAATATAGATTCTCTATTATTAAGAGCGAAAATATATATTAGAAAAGGTCTTGATCGAGAAGCGATGTCTGATTTAAAAACAGCTACTCAGTACGAGAATAATATTGAAGCAAAACGTTTGCTGAAAAAACTTAATAGCACTATTTCGTAATATCTTTTACACTAGAACTTGATAGGTCCACAAAATCAGAACCTTCTGTGATAACTCCTCCAGCTTCTCTAACCAATAAGATTCCAGCCTCTATATCTTTAGAACGCACTCTAGCAAAATCCAGTTTTCCAGATGCTACATAAGCAGAGGCTAAAATATTACACCCGAACTCTCTATTGTAATAAATGTTTCTATCTGCATTCTCTACACCGAATACCATTAAATTCTCTTTCCTTTCAGAAACTCTTAATCTATGTGTGCCAGAATACTTACCCATAGATCCTGTATACCATGCCCCTTTACCTTTCTCTGCAAAATATACTTCATCTAAAATTGGGAATACCATTAAACATGATGTTATTTCTTCTTTAGAATTTTTCATTTCTGCAATAGATATAGATATACCAAATAAAGGTATAGAATGAGTAAAATTTTGCACCCCATCCATAACAGTAATAACCCATTTCTCTTGGTTAGGACTAGTCGATTCTTTATTAAAACCAGTACATACAATACCAAACTCAGGCCTAATTCTTTCTAATTCACCTAATAAAATTCCTTTTATTTTATCCAAAGATTTCTCTACAAACATTTGATTTGATTTTCTAGAAGACTGTAAAGATTTAAGTTCATAATAATCACGAGACAAAAATCTAGAAACTTTGGAAGAAACATCCAACATTAACTTTATTAAGGGGGAAATATTACTCATTATTTACACCTTTCTACATATGTATCATCTTCTGTACGCACTACTATTTTTGTACCAGGATCAATAAATGGTGGAACCATAACACGAATTCCGTTTTCCATTACAGCTGGCTTATAAGAAGATGCAGCTGTCTGACCTTTTACAACAGGTTCGGTTTCAGAAACTTCCAGATTCACAGTCGATGGAAGCTCAATCTTAATTGGTGTGGTTTCATAAAACTCCACTACCACATTCATTCCTTCCTGTAGATATGCAATTTTTTTATCTAACATTGATTTATCTACCTGAATTTGTTCATATGATTCATTATCCATTAGATATATGAAGTCTTCATCTGAATATAGAAACTGATTCTCTTTTTGGTCTAACCTTGCTTTTTCTACATCTTCACTAGATCTGAATCTTTCATTTACCTTAGTACCTGTTTGTAGATCTTTCATGGATACTTGCACATACGCACCTCCCTTACCAGGCATAGTATGCTCAGGTGTTTTGATTACTACGTACAACTTACCATTATGCTCAAGTACATTACCCATTCTTATTGAGTTAGCATTTATTTTCATTTTATAACCTTATACCTTTGTAGATTTGAATTTGACAGTATCTGCAATCTCTATAGTGCGCGTTGGGTATGCAATAGAAGCTTTGTGCTTTGCAATAATATCAGATATTTTGATCATCACATCTTGTCTTACAGCGTAAAATTTCACCCAGTTTCTTGTATATGTGAAAGTATATAATAAGAAGTTTACACTACTTTCCCCAAAATCTTCAAAATTTACGATCAAAGTTTGATTAGTATCAATTTCTGTATGATCAACTAACATTGCTCTAATCTCATCTAAAATCTTCGTCAAAGCGTTCACATCTTGATACCTTACGCCTATCACAGCTCTAATTCTTCGGTGACTCATTCTTGAAGGGTTTTCAAGTGAAATATGAGTAAATATTGAATTTGGAACATATAAAGGCCTTTTATCAAATGTCCGAATATGAGTCATTCTCCATCCAATCTTCTCTACTATACCTTCAATATTTTGATCTGGAGACCTAATCCAATCTCCTACTGCAAAAGGTTTATCAGAATATATAATTATTGTACCAAAGAAGTTGGATAATAAATCTTTAGATGCAAATGCTATGGACACACCACCAACCCCTGCGAAAGCAAGAATACCACGGACATCAAACCCTACTATGTCCATAATCACGACACATGATATGACAACAATAACAACTTTCATAAGCTTGAGAAAAGCATCTACCCCTGTGAGATCGACTGGTGCTTTTGAAGTTTTGCTTCTTGCGATAAATCTCTCTTCACAGCGATTAGCATAAGCGATACAGAACCACATAATACACATCACTATACCTGCACTACGGGCTGACTTGATAACATCTAATTCTTTCTTATCATGCAGAAAATCTATTAGCCCCAAAGCCATAGAAGTACCTATAATGAGAATCAGCACCACCAAAGGTCCTAAAGCAGATTTCACTAATATATCGTCCCAGAATTTATCAGTTTTCTCTAAACGATGCAGAGTTCTTTTTAAAACCCACCTGATTAGATAAGCAAAGAATATAGCCATGCAAACCAAGAGAATTGCCTCAAAAACAACCTCAGCCTCATGCACAGTGTTAACGCTAACTACAGACTTGATATAAGACAATATTGATTGCCAGGTGCTATTATCTTTAAGCATAAGATTTTATATCTTCTTTATAGATTGAAACTATATCATTTAACATATTCAATGCTTCTTTTCTAGGTCTCTGGAATGTATTACGACCTATAATGGATCCATTACCACCAGCATTATGTATAGCTCTTATCTCTTCGTATAACTCTTCAAGATTTTTACTTGTACCACCTGAAAAAACTACCAATCTCTTTCCAGCAAAACATGCTTGCTTTACATGCGCAACTCTATCAGCAAGAGAGTTCTTCTTAATATCAAATTTACTGTATACTGCATCAGCCTCAGGCTGCTCGATAAAGTCTGTAGGGAGCTTAACTTTAACAATATGAGCTCCTAATAGACATGCCATATGTGCTGCGTATGCGCATACATCTAATGCTGTTTCTCCTTTCTTCGAAAGGTCACCACCTCTTGGATAAGACCAAATAACTACAGCTAAACCTAAAGATTTAGCCTTCAATGCTAAGTCTTTGATCTCTTCCATCATACCAATAATATTTTCTGATCCAGGGTATATAGTAAAGCCAATCGCAGAACAACCTAACCTTAATGCGTCTTCAATCGATGCAGTAATAGCTTGATCAGGCTTTGCATTTTTACCATTCAAAGAATTAGCACTATTCATTTTTAAGATTGTAGGTATTGCTCCCGCAAATTTTTCTGCACCAACCTCTAACATACCTAGTGGAGCTGCATATGCACTAAGACCAGCCTCTACAGCTAATGAGTAATGATATAATGGATCGTAAGCATCAGGATTTGATGCAAAACTTCTCGCCGGACCATGCTCAAAACCTTGATCTACAGGAAGAATTAGCATACGCCCTGTACCACCTAATTTACCATGCATTAAGATCTTAGCCAAATTAGATTTTGTACCTGGAGTATCACCAGAATAATTTGATAAAATATTTTGTACTTTTTCAGTTAATATCATTTCAATCCCTAATATTATATTTCTTTTAACGATTTCAAAACCGCTTCTACATGTTTTTTTACAGAAACCTTGCTCCAACTTTTTCTTATCACGCCTTCTGAGTCTATGAGAAAAGTTGAACGATTAATTCCAAAATATTTCCTACCATACATATTTTTTTCAACCCATACACCATATGCTTCACAAGTTTTTCCTTCATAATCTGAAGCTAAAATAAATGGAAGGTCATACTTCTTCTGAAATTTCGCATGACTGTCTAAACCATCTTTTGAAACACCTATCACCACAGTATTTAACTTTTTAAATTCCTCTATATTCGCCTTAAAATCATTTGCTTCTATAGTACACCCAGGGGTATCGTCTTTAGGGTAAAAATACAGTACAATATTTTTGCCTTTAAAGTCTGATAACTTTATTTTCTTCTCACCCTCTATAATAAGGTTAAATTCTTTTGCTTTCTCACCTAACATAGAATCCATTTTTACCTTCCTCATTAAACTAATACGTCAATTTATAGCATTTTATCTAACTATATTCAAGTTACACTAGAGAATAAAATATTATAGATTAATCGCACCTAAAATATATTGAAGCCTAGATTTAAACAAGTTAATATAAAACTCTCTATATTCGGTCAAAAATATGAACAATAACATAATCAACTCCCTTCCATTATTTGATTATAAAAATAAAAATTACCCCGAATATACGGTGAGTGAAGTATCTAACATTATTAAAAAATCTATAGAAGATAATTTTGAATTTGTAAGAATTAGAGGAGAGATATCTGGACTAAAAATTGCCCCTTCAGGACATGTATATTTTTCTTTAAAAGATCAATCTGCTGTTTTGTCTGCTGTATGTTGGAAAGGCATAGCGAGCACTCTGAAACACAAACCAGAAGAAGGGTTAGAAGTTGTGTGCTCAGGCTCAATAACCACCTATCAAGGACAATCAAAATATCAGATGATGGTCAAATCTTTAGCTCCAGCAGGAGTTGGAGCTCTTATGGCGCTTCTTGAAAAAAGAAAAGAAGAATTCTCAAAAGAAGGTCTTTTTGATTCAAAGCATAAATTAAAAATACCTTTTATGCCAAAAACTATTGCTGTGGTAACTTCACCTACTGGCGCTGTAATACGTGATATAATACATAGAATAGAAGACAGGTATCCATGCAGGATTATTGTATGGCCAGTTCTTGTCCAAGGAGATGCAGCCGCTCAACAAATTACCAAAGCAATTTACGGGTTAAATAATCTAAGAGATGATGACTTGAAGCCAGATGTAATGATTGTTGCAAGAGGTGGTGGGTCTCTAGAAGATTTATGGCCATTTAACGAAGAGATAGTAGTAAGAGCAGTCTTTAATTCTAAAATACCAATAATCTCAGCAGTCGGACATGAAACAGATACAACTCTTATTGATTACGTTTCAGATATGCGGGCGCCCACACCAACTGCTGCTGCTGAGTTTGCAGTGCCTGTAAGAAAAGAAATTATACTCAATTTATCAGAACTTCAGACGCGTCAAAATAATGCTATAAAAAATTATCAGACTAATGCCCTACAATTAGTAAAATCTCTTTCTCACAGATTGCCAAATCTTGATTATTTAGTGAATAACTACACTCAAAAGCTTGATGATCTAAATCTAAGATTAATTGAATCTTTGCCTAAATATGCTGAAATATTAAATAACAAATTAGGCAGACTCATAGACAAACTGAAAATACCAGATTATCACTTTGAACTTTGCACAAAAAATTTAAATATATCCCTAACTAACTTACAAAATATTACTAGGAATCTATTTAAAGAAAAAATTTATCAACTGAGATTGGCATCTAGAGATCTAAAAATAGACATAACAGCAAGAGAAAAAGAGTTTCTTCATACAATAAAGTTATTAGATTCGTATCATTATAAAAATACTCTAAAAAGAGGATTTGCTATAGTAAGAGGAAAAGACAATAAGATGATAAAGTCAATTCATGAAATAAAAGGAGATCATATAAACATTGAAGTTGTAGATGGAAAGAAAGATATAAAAATAGATTCTGTTTAAAGAACTTTGCTCAAAAACCAGTTGACCCTATCTGATTTTGAATTTGTAAAAAATTGCTTCTTAGGCAAGTCTTCAATCACTCTTCCAGCATCAAAAAACAACACACGATCTGCCAATTCTTTTGCAAAACCGATTTCATGAGTAACTATAATCATAGTGATTTTTGTTTTAGCCAGATCTCTAATTATGTCTAGAACCTCTCTTACCATCTCAGGGTCAAGAGCTGAAGTTGGCTCATCAAACAGCATGATTGAAGGTTTCATAGCTAAAGATCTAGCAATTGCTACTCTTTGCTTCTGCCCCCCAGAAAGAGATATAGGATATTTCTTTTCATATCCAGACAAACCTACTTTCTTCAATAGGTCTAATGAAACCTGCTCTGCACTTTTTCTACTTTTATTAAGTGTTTTCACCTGTGGATATATAATATTATCCAAAACATTCATATGTGGAAATAAGTTGAAGCTCTGGAACACCATACCAATATTAGCTCTAACTTTCTTAAGATTTTTATTTGTAACTTTTTTTGAACCTATTTCTACAATCCCAGAATCAGGAGGTGTAAGAAAATTGATACATCTTAGAAATGTTGATTTACCTCCGCCAGATGGCCCAATCACCGCAACAACTTCGCCTGAGTTTATAGATAAACTCACATCGTCTATTACTCTTTTTTCTCCAAATATTTTGGATATGTTTTTTAATACTATCATTGTATTTTTAATTTATTCTCAAGAATTTTCGCCAAACTACTGAAAATTGCTACCAGCACATAATAAGAGATTGCTGCAGTAACTAGAGGAGTGAAATAATCATATGTTTCTGAAGAAACTATCTGAGCTCTTCTCATTAAATCAGCCCCACCAATAACTGAAATAATAGCTGTTTCCTTAAGCAAATTGACTATCTCATTCACCAATGCTGGCAATATGTTTCTAAAAGCTTGGGGTAGTATAATATCTCTCATAGTATAATAATAAGGTATAGATAAAGAATTAGCAGCCTCTAACTGCCCTTTATCTACAGAATTAATACCAGATCTAATAATCTCAGCAATATATGCAGCTGAGTTTAAAGAGAAAGCTATAACTCCAGCAACAAAAACAGTAATTTTAATTCCGTACATAGGTAGAATAAAATAAACCATACTAAGCTGTATCAACAAAGGAGTACCCCTGAATATTGATATATAAACTGTAGAGAAATATTGCCAAAATTTTACTTTACTAATTCTGCATATAGCGATCAGAGTACCAATAAGAGCACCAAAAAACACTGCTAGAAAAGTATATTTTAGCGTTACTGCAGCACCTTGTATTATATATAAAGTGGATGAATCAAACATTATATTTGGAATTTAAATGCATTTAAAAGAGCCATCTTTTTTTCAAATTATCAAGCTCACCTGAATCTCTCATTTGGATTAAAACCTCATTAAATTCATCCCTCAACTTAGAACCTTTAGGGAATACCAA
>JAHZKS010000031.1 GCA_022600235.1 Alphaproteobacteria bacterium
CGATCTGTAAAAGAATATCTGCCCAGCACGCAAAAGGAAAATTAACTGCCAGAGAAAGAATTGAGGTTCTTTTAGATCCTGATTCTTTTGAAGAGCATGGAATGTTAGTTGAGCATAATTGCCATAACTTCGGCATGGAAAATAACAAAGTGCCTGGAGACGGCGTTGTTACAGGACACGGGACAATAAATGGACGATTAGTCTTCGTTTACAGTCAAGATTTTACTGTTATGGGTGGATCGCTAGGTAAAGCTCACGCTAAAAAAATCTGCAACATTATGGATATGGCCTTAAAATCAAGAGCACCAGTAATAGGTATCAATGATTCAGGCGGAGCAAGAATACAAGAAGGAGTGGACTCCTTAAAAGGTTATGGTGAGATTTTCCAAAGAAATGTAGATTCTTCCGGAGTAATACCTCAAATTTCTTTGATTATGGGGCCATGCGCGGGTGGTGCTGTATACTCTCCTGCAATCACAGATTTTATATTTATGGTCCAGAATTCTTCATATATGTTTGTAACAGGACCAGACGTAGTAAAAACAGTTACACATGAAGAAATTTCTCAAGAAAAACTAGGAGGATCAACCGCACATAACAGTATCAGTGGTGTGGCACATGGAAAGTTTGAGAATGATATACAGGCTTTGTTATCCACAAAAAGACTGTTAAATTTCTTACCATTCTCTAATACTGAGTCAGCACCAAAGAGAAAAACCAGTGACTCAGCTGATAGAGTTGATGTATCACTAAAAACATTAATACCTAAAGACTCTTCAAGACCATATGATATGAAGGAATTAATTCATACCATAGTGGATGAAGGAGATTTCTTTGAAATACAACCTGAATTTGCACAAAACATAATAGTTGGATTTGCAACCATGGACGGGAGCACAGTAGGTATCGTTGCAAATCAACCAATGCATTTAGCAGGATGTTTAGATATAGATGCATCCACAAAAGCAGCAAGATTCATTAGGTTCTGTGACTCTTTTAACATTCCATTGATTTCATTTGTTGATGTTCCTGGATTCTTACCAGGAGTATCACAAGAGCATAATGGTATAATAAAACACGGCGCAAAGTTACTTTATGCTTACGCTGAAGCAACTGTTCCAAAAATTACAGTTATCACTCGTAAAGCTTATGGTGGAGCTTACATAGTAATGAACTCCAAACACCTTATGGGAGATGTAAACTATGCATGGCTTGATGCTGAAATAGCAGTAATGGGAGCAGACGGAGCATCTGAAATATTATACAAGAGAAAAGGACTAAGCGAGGAAGAAATCCAAGCAAAGTCAGAAGAGTATAAAACAAAAATAGCTTCACCATTTTTCGCTGCTAGCCAGGGATATTTAGACGACATTATAAAACCTCAAAACACAAGGTGGAAACTATGTGCTTCCTTAAAGTTTTTAAGAAATAAGAAAGTAGACAAACCTTGGAAAAAACATGGCAACATTCCTTTATAGAAACACCTATGCAAAATAACAAATTATTTGATAAAGTTTTAGTAGCAAACAGAGGAGAGATCGCAGTAAGGATCATAAAAACTCTGCGTAAGCTCAACATAAAATCTGTAGCTGTATTCTCTGAATCTGATACTAATGCTGTACATGTTAACTTAGCTGACGAAGCTGTATTTATTGGTAATTCACCAGCAACAGATAGTTATCTATGTATAGATCATATTATATCTGCTATCAGAAAAAGTGGTGCACAAGCTGTACACCCTGGTTATGGTTTCCTTTCTGAGAATTCTGAATTTGCAAAAGCATTAAAAAAAGAAGGAGTAGAATTAATTGGACCATCTGCATCTTCCATAAAAAGCATGGGAGACAAAATAGAAGCTAAAAAAATAGCAGATAAAGCAAAAGTAAGTACTGTTCCTGGTTACATGGGAGTTATACCTGATTACAATAAGGCAATAAAAATAGCAAAAAAGATTGGTTTTCCTGTAATAGTAAAAGCAGCTGCCGGTGGTGGTGGAAGAGGAATGAGAGTTGTGCATAATGAAGATGATATGAAACACGCATTCATTTCTGCATCTAATGAGGCTAGAAATAGTTTTAGCGACGAAAGAGTTTTCATAGAAAAATATATAGTAAGCCCTCGCCATATTGAGATACAGATTTTAGCTGATAAGCATGGAAACGCTGTAACTCTTGGCGAAAGAGAATGTTCTATACAAAGACATCATCAAAAAGTAATTGAAGAAGCGCCAAGCCCATTTATTTCAGATAAAACTAGAAAACTAATGTGCAAGCAATCACTAAAGCTTGTAGAGTCTATGGGTTATTATTCAGCAGGTACTGTGGAGTTCATAGTAGATAAAAACCAGAATTTCTATTTTATGGAAATGAATACCAGAATACAAGTTGAGCACTGTGTGACAGAACTTGTATACGATGTAGATCTAGTAGAGCACATGATTAGAGTTGCTGCTGGACAAAAATTAGCATTAAACCAAGAAGACCTTAAAGTAAATGGTTGGGCAATTGAATCTAGAATATGCGCAGAAGATCCTACTAGAGGTTTCTTACCTTCCAGTGGAAGAATCACCTCATACCAAGAACCTCCAAAGAACTCACTAGTAAGAGTTGATAGTGGAATTGCAGAAGGTGGTGAAGTAAGTATGTTCTATGATCAAATGATCGCAAAACTATGTACGCATGCACCAACTAGGGAGCAAGCTATAGAAGTGATGAACCAATCATTAGATGAGTACACCATACTCGGTATCGCACATAATATACCTTTCTTACAATCCATAATGCAGCACCCTAAGTTTATTAGAGGAGATGTAGCTACAACATTTATTGATGAAGAATATCCAGATGGTTTCCTTGGCGAAGAAATTACGTCTGAAATTACGCAGATTTTTATAGGAGCAGCAATACACATACATATGACAGAAGCTGTAAGAGCTGCAAGCATAACAGGCACCAACGAAGACCAATATAAGAAAGTTGGAACCAGGTGGATTGTTAATATAGATGGCTCATTCTTTCCTGTGATAATCAAACCAGTAGAAGGTGGTTATAATATTAGACATGAAAGCGACAGAATATTAGTGCGTAGTGACTGGCCTATCGGAAGTAAAATATTTCGTTGCTCAGTAAATAACATATCTGCAGCAATAAGTATCAAGTATGTCAATAATGGATATGTTCTTAACTACGCTGCACGTGAAGCAGAAGTTAGAGTGATATCACCAAGAATTGCAGAGCTTGAGCAATTTATGCCTAAAAGACAAGAAATTACAGACCAGCAAAATATGATAGCTCCTTTATCAGGTAAAATATCTCAAATTTTTGTAGAGAAAGGCCAATCCGTAAAACAAGGAGAAAAACTATTTGTTATTGAAGCAATGAAAATGGAAAATACTATCTGTGCTACAAAAGAAGCAATGATAGAAGATATACATGTAAAAGAAGGAGACAGTATAACTACAAACCAATTAATGATCTCATTCGCAGAAAAAGTAACTGAAGACGCCTAAGTGTCTTCGAACTTCTCTTCTGCTGAACCTTCACCACTACTATCCTTCTCGTTATCTATGAACTTATCAATCTCGTAAGGTTTCTGAGTTGGGACAGTTATTGGAGGTAATA
>JAHZKS010000032.1 GCA_022600235.1 Alphaproteobacteria bacterium
TAATTTTCTTAAACTCAGAACCAATCAAAAATGCATCTACTTTTCCTCGCACAAGACGAGCATAATGCAATATAAACTCATTATAACCATTTTTCTTAGTAAAAAAATTCTCTACATCACTTGCATTACCAGTTATATGTCCGCGCCAAGGCTTATCTTCTTTATCTACAAAAAGCATAGGATAGAACATAATCTTTAATCCCCTGCTCTTTAACTCATCTAAATATCGAATTACAGAATTATCAGAAGTTGTACCTCCATATATAGGTAAACCATCTTTTAAAGTAATTTGGTGAGCTTCTTTTCTTGTCTTGCCTGCGACATACCATTCGTCTGGCGTTGTATGAAGATTTTCTCTGAACTCTACACCAGGCTCTACCAAACACTCAGCTAGATTTAAAGATGTCACAAACCAACCAACAACAGGAGAAACCCATTTTAGATTCTTGCATGTATTTTGAAGCTGATCTAAAGAGACAAGACTATCTGCTTTGCCATATAAGTTGTTCATATTTATTGGCTTAGCTTTACCGTTTTGTATATCCGAATCTTTATTTACCTTATATTGAATCTGCGTGTCATAAACAAATTCACCAGAACCAGGAATTATATTTATAGCTCTCAACTTATCTTCAACAGGTAGATCAAGTGTTTTTGTGTCTGACCTTGATTTTCTTCGAACCTCAAATGTGAAATTTGGTATTCTATTACCATAGTCACCAAGATAAAAATCTTCTATCACAATATAGGCAAGCCCTCTATAAGCAGGAGTTCTACCCACACCCACATGAGACTCAATTCTAGAATCTGGCATCTGGTTTTCATCCCCTTTATATATAGAAAAATCCGATATCTCATTGGTAATGTTTTTAGCATCTGCCCATATATTAATTATCTCATCTATTACACCTTCACATATCGCGATTGCAAGAGTAATACTATATGTATAGTAGATATTTGTAACTTTTGTACGCCTACCTCCCCCACCTTTTCCTCTAGCAGCACTATCTGATCTATGCTCATGCTCTTGAATTGGCAAAGACCATATAACATTTCCTGCAAAACGAGATTGACCGAAGAGAATAGGAATGGATTTACCATATGTAGAAGTTTGTATAGAGAGATCTGCCATTCTCGCACCAGATACTTTATAATTTTGCTTTCCTGGCTGAAGAGCATTTCCTGTAATTGAACCAAGCCCATATCCTATCTGTGCCCCTAAAGGCCCTGCTACCATTCCTCCTATAGCAGCGCCCACGCCACTTAATACTATTGATGCCATAGTAAAATTCCTATAAATAAATTGAGTTAAACAAGAGTAAAAACAGCAACTAATCTTGAGTGCCATTTTTTATCTAATATGTGTTCACATACATAACCATTTACAGAATATGCATGAATTAAAGTATGGTGATGTTTTGCGTAAGTTTGTTCTCCTATAATGCCTAAATGCTGCGGGTGTTTCTTAAAACTAAATAAAGCTACATCTCCATATTTAATATTTTTTGCATCTTTTTCCTTAAAATGATACGTAAGTTTTTTATATAAGTAATCCCCATCTGGAATAGAAGAATAATTTATCTCATCAAGATCTTTTATTTTAGTGCCATGCATATCTTTTAGATGGAGCGCATCAGCTATTTTAATCACCAAACCAAGACAATCACACCCACCTTGTGAGTTTTTACTTTTCTTTACACGCCCTTGATGATGAAATTTAGTTCCTATCCAAGACCTAGCCTCTTTTACAATTAATTTTCTAATATTCATTTATAGCTTGTATGATTTAATTTTAATTGACAGTAGAATGATAAATTGTCATAAATATCATATATATTAACATTCATTAATACTCTTTATGATCATAGAAAGATTACCAGGATATCCGTACGCATTGAGAATGCTTGGAGATTTAAAAAATTTTTGCTATCGAAAAACCTATGAATTACATAAATTAATAGATGAATTACAAGAATTAGAAGTGCAAGAAATCATAGATCTTATGACTGATTTAAATAATGCTGCGCATGAAGAGATTAGATCAGCTTCAAATGAAGAATTTCGTATATTTCCTACTCTCACAGAAGATGAAGAAAATTCTAGAAACACTATGTTAGAATTGTTGTACTACGACTTATATTTAGCAGGGGCTTCTGTATTATCAAAATATTTATTAAGTGGTTTTTCCAAAGGCTCAAGCTTACTAGGAGAAGTTGCTCTAGCTACAATACTAGACAAAGGAGAGTTAGGATGCGAAACCTATTATACTATCAAACCTCAGTCTGCGATACTGCTTGTATCTGAAATATTTATAGCAAGTAATCCAACTTATTTAGCTGCGATAAAAGAATATGTCTCATACGAAGCATGGAATACATATTTTTTATCTGAAGAAGAAATTTCTCAAACAACAACTGAATGTTGCGGAGAGGTTGATAACTCCAATATAGAAGCTTAAAACATAAATGGTTTTTGGAATAAAAACTCACCAGAATCAATTTATTTTTCTTTCAATTCTTCCTGAAGAGCGCCAAGCACAATTAATCCAAAATTACCATCTGTAGGACAATTAGAGTAATCGGAATCTTTCGGAATATCGCAGTCATGTTTAGAAATATTATAACACTCTAAATCTTTATTAAATCTCATATAATTAGATTTAGTAGAGGATTTTATACTAAAATGATTCATACCATGATCATCATATTTAGTGAACATTCCAAAAAATTTTGCTTCAGTAATACCTATACCAAAGACATCACCATAGTTTATAATTTTTTTATGATTATCAA
>JAHZKS010000033.1 GCA_022600235.1 Alphaproteobacteria bacterium
AAATGCTAGGAAGCTAGACCCTATAGAGAGTGCTAAGGAGCATATGGATAAAGTTACGTTCTATAATCATGATGGATTACCTTCTAAGCTAGAGATAGAAAAGGATATAGCGGCTTTAGAGCAAGATCCAGTATCATTTGATAAGAAAAAAAATGCTCCAAAACTTTCTGCTAAGAAGACTAGTTCTAATAAGGATAAAAGTACCAGTTCTGCTGATAAGAAGGTTACCCATAATACTCACGATTTAGAAAGTAAGCCTATACCATTGCCTTTTGAGTAAAAATAAGCTAAAAATTGTTAAATTACAAATGGTGTACTAGTGATGGATGTGATGACAGAAGATCGAAAAGAAAGTAAATTCATAAAAAGTGAGTCTCTAAGAAATAAAGAGGTTCTGGATAGTAATATAGTTATTGAAGCAGTTAGAGTAACCGAGGCTGCTTCTATAAGTGCCTCTCATTTGATTGGTAAAGGAGATGAAATGGCTGCTGACCAGGTTGCTGTGGATGCAATGCGCAGAGCTCTTGGTAAAATGAATATTGAAGGCACAGTGGTTATAGGAGAAGGAGAAAGAGATAAAGCGCCTATGTTATATGTGGGTGAGAAAGTAGGAACAGGTCATGGGCCTAAAGTGGATATAGCACTTGATCCTTTAGAAGGCACAACTATATGTGCTACTGCTGGTGCTAATTCATTATCTGTAATTGCTATGACACAAGATGGTGGATTGCTTAATGCTCCTGATGTTTATATGGAGAAAATAGCAATCGGTCTACCAGTTAAAGAGCAGATTATTGATTTAGATAATTCACCAAAACAAAACCTACAGAATCTTGCTAAGGTTAAAGGGTGTGATATAGATGATCTATTAGTTGTCATACTTGAGAGAGATAGGCATGAAGCACTTATTGCTCATGTGCGTGAGACAGGTGCTAGAGTGCGTTTAATCAATGATGGAGATGTCGCTGCTGTTATAGGTACTGCATTAGATAATAGAGCTGATATGTATATTGGTATTGGAGGTGCGCCAGAAGGAGTTCTTGCTGCTGCGGCTTTAACTACTACTGGTGGTCAGATGATGGGTAGGCTTTTATTTGAAACTCAAGAACAAAAAGATAGAGCAAAAATTCTTGGTATCACAGACTTCAATAAGAAGTATACAGTAGAAGATATGGCTAAAGGGGATGATGTAATGTTCGCAGCTACCGGTGTGACTGATGGTAATATGTTGAGTGGTGTAAAATTTAAGAATGGAAGATTGCAAACTAACTCAATAGCAATGAGCTCAAAATATAAAACAATTCGTTACATAAAAACTCTGCATTCTATAGGATAGTATAAATGTCTGGAGAAGGGTTATTAGATGCAGGCAGTTCTAAAGTTTTCAAATCTGTAAGAAATTATAAATGGTCTCAAGTTGATTATGATCAGTATCTTGTTGAGTCTCTGAGGCGAGAAACTAGTCTACCTTCTACTGTTTCTCAGATTCTATCTAAATATGTTTCTTCTCCAAAAGATGCTAAAGATTATTTAGACCCAAAACTCAAAAACTTGTTACCCGATCCGTTCACACTACAAGGTATGAAGGAAGCAGTTGAAGTTACTTTGCGTGCTTTAGAAAATAATAAGAAAATAGTGATCTTTGGAGATTATGATGTTGATGGTGCCACTTCTTCATCTTTGATAAAGAATGCTTTAGACCCTATAGGTGCAGATGTTCAGATATATATCCCAGATAGGATAAAAGAAGGTTATGGTCCTAATATAGAGGCTATCCAGAAATTAAAAAATCAAGGTATGGATTTAATAATTACTGTAGATTGTGGTAGTACTTCTTATAAAGAGATTGATTTTGCCAAGGGCTTGGGCATGGATGTAGTGATATTAGATCATCATAAATGTTCTGAAGACCTTCCTAATGCTGATGCTATTGTGAATCCTAATAGGGTAGATGATGAGAGTGGGTATGGGTATTTGGCTGCTGTAGGTGTTTCATTTCTATTTATGATGGCCCTTTGTCATAGATTGAAAGCAAGTGTGGATGCAGCAAAAAATATCAATTTATTATATTTATTAGATTTAGTAGCTTTAGGAACTGTTTGTGATGTTGTACCTCTTGTTGGTTTAAATAGAGCACTTGTTAAACAAGGAATTAAAGTAATTAAATCTAGAAATAACATAGGTATGAAAGCCTTAATTGATGTAGCGAATATCTCTGGAGAAGATATCTCTGTTTATCATTTAGGCTTTGTTCTAGGGCCCAGGATAAATGCAGGAGGCAGAGTTGGTGAGTCAAGCATGGGAGCAGAACTGCTTACTTCTAAAGAGTATGAAGAAGCGATATCCATTTCTACAAGTCTTGATATGTATAATCAGGAGAGAAAAGAAATAGAATTATCAGTTCTTGAGGATGCAAAGAGACAGGCTGCAACTATAGACAAAGATTCGCCAGTTATTATTGTACATGGTGAGGGGTGGCACCCTGGTGTGATAGGCATAGTAGCGGGTAGGCTAAAGGAGAGTTATAGAAAGCCAGTAGCTGTTATTGCTTTCGAAGATGGTATAGGAAAAGCATCTTGTAGGTCTATAGAAGGTATAGATTTTGGTGCTGCTGTAATTGAAGCAAAGGAAAGTACAATTCTGGAGAATGGAGGGGGGCATGCTATGGCAGCAGGTTTTACTATATTGAAAGAAAATCTAGATAGTTTTCAGAAGTTTCTTTCTGATAAGTTTTATGAAAGCTATATCAGAATCCGAAATAATATGGTTTCTAAATATGCAGATATTTTATCAGTTAGTTCTGTGAATTTACCTCTCATAGAATATATCAATAAGATAGGACCTTTTGGTAGCGGGAATGCCCAGCCAAGATTTATGATAAAAAATGTTATTATTATGTATCCTAAAGTTTTGAAAGATTCACATATCAGTTGCTTAGTTTTAGCTAGCAAAGATTCTCTTAATAAAGGAGGAGTAAGAGCTATAGCGTTTGGTGTAATGCAAAATACTATTGGAGAAGTTTTGCTTTCTCAGAAGAGCGGAATAAACTTGATTGTAACTCTTGATATTAATAAATGGAATGATAACAAGAATCCTCAGTTTATTATTCAAGATGTTATTATGAATGACAAAAATTAGATT
>JAHZKS010000034.1 GCA_022600235.1 Alphaproteobacteria bacterium
ATTATTATCTTTTAATAATATAGTTTTATATTTTGAATCTATAATAAGTGAAGGAAATTTTAGAGTACAAATTAAAATTAGAGATAAAGCAATAGGAGCAAGGCCCAGAATTCGCCATTTTTTTTCCCATAATGTAGCCCATAAAAAACCTATAACAAATATAATTAATATGTAGGAAGGAATTGTTGGCAATAAAGAAACCGATCCAGGCAGTGATCCAACATATTGAGCAACTTGCAGCATGAGTTTAATTCCAAAATTCAATATCCATAGACCTGGTTCTACTATACCAAAAGGCATTAACAAGAATGTAAGCACAACCCCTGGCATGATAAAAAAAGACACTATAGGAGCCGCAGCTAAGTTACCAAGAATAGAATAATGAGAATAGTTATTAAAATGGTATATGATAAACATTGCAGTAGAAAGCCCTGCAATTAACGAAGAAAATATTACCCCCAAAAAATATAATTTTATCTTATTGATAAAACTTTTATTTTTAGGGACCTTACTGTCAATATATTTTAAATACAACTCATAAGATGCCACTAACCCCAGAACAGCAGAAAATGACATTTGGAATCCTGGGTGGAATATAGATTCTGGCATAAAGATTAGAATTAATAAGGCGGCAAAACATAAAGATCTTTTCGAATCTTCTTCACGATCTAATAATACTGCCATTATTATGAAAGAAACCATAACAAATGATCTTAATGTTGCTATTTGCATTCCTGAAATCAGCAAATAAAATAAGGTGCTAAGCAACGAAATGATCGCAGCAATTTTCTTAATATCATATTTCTGAGTAAACCGTACAAAGTTGCTTAGAATCATGCGCACAGAAAAAAAACATATTATTGATACCAAAGAAAGATGCATTCCAGAGACTGATAATATATGACTTAGACCTGACTTACGCATATCTTCTAATATAGTATTATGCACTGATCTCTGCTCTCCTATCATTAACGCTGCAGCAACTTTCCCCTCTCTAGAACCTAGTTCTTTTATAAGAGAGTGATAAATATTGTTTCTTAGAGTCTCCAATTTGTTACTAATCGATTTTTTATTCATACTATTAATAATTTTTACTTTTGAGACTGCAAAACCATTTGCATCTATACCATTAAAATATGAATGCCTACTAAAATCATACTTATTGGGAAATAACGTTTTTGAGATAGGGTGTATATCAGCATACATACTAATATGGTTACCAACTACCATGTCATTAGAATTTGTTCTCACTGTTATCTGAACAATTTTAGGATGTGTAAACTTTGTATCTCCGTTCGCTTTTATTTTAGTATCTTTTATTACAACTCTATTTCCCACTTCAAGAGGAAATAATTTATCAATTACTCCTTCAATTCTGACTCTTTTCAGAGATACATCCAGCTTTGTAGAAAATAGATTTGCAGTTCTAAAAGAAGAATTAACTACAGCTAAAGAGAAACATAGAGCACATAAAGAAAAACATAGTAGAATAATGTTATAACGAGAAAATATACTAGAAAAAAACAATATAATAGATAGCACAACCCAAACTTTTATATTCGGCTCTTGTGCAAGAGAAAAATAGTACATAGTGCCGAATGCATAAAATGCAATCAGCCATAAGATCCAGCTACCTATATCAGAAAAAAAATTATCTCTTAGAAAATTATATAGAGAAGAAGCATATAAATTTACAGATATATTGACCCCCGCTGTTAAATTACATATCCTATCTTATATATCATTTAGCACTATACTCAGCTAATACTATTTCTATATGACTCACGATAGTATTTCAATGTTAATAAAGTCAATACAGCAAAGAATACTACATAAAGAGCGACAGAGTCATGCCTTGTATTGTTTACAAGCCAAGTTCCCACCAAAGGAGCTGTACCACCAAAAAGTGCTACACTAGTATTATAAGATACTGCCACACCAGTAAATCTGACTCTTGTTGGAAATAATTCTACTAACGCTGCAGGTATAGGACCCATATAGAAACCTACCAAAGCAGAGAATATAACTTGTGAAACTACAGCAACTTCAATACCAGTTTGTTTCAATAGCCAAAATATTGGATACATAAAAATAATTATTGATAATGTTGTATACTTCATAACTGGCTTTCTACCATATTTATCAGAGAACCAGGCCCCCATAGGAATTGTAAGAGTCGCAACTGCTAAACTTAGTAAATTAATTTGTAATGAATCTATATAATTATAGTTCAGTGTTTTTGTCATATAAGATTTAACAAATATAGTAAGAGTATAAAATGGAACCGTAACAGTTAGATATATACCAACAGCTAAAATAAGTTCAGGCATATACTTAGATGCAATTTCTCGCACAGGCTTGGAAGATAAATCATTACTTTCTTTCGCCTTAACATATATAGGGCTCTCATGTAGTCCTGTTCTAACGTAAATACCAATTAAACCAACCACAAGTCCGATTAAGAACGGTATTCTCCACCCCCAAGATTCAAAATCTGCTTGCGGCATAGAATGAGCAACAGTAGTAGCAACAATAGAACCAAGTAACATACCACCAGTCAAACTCATCATGCTAACGCTTCCAACTAAACCTCTTCTTTTTACAGGTGCATATTCTACTAAAAATGCTATACATCCACTAAACTCACCACCTATAGAGGCACCTTGTATAAGACGTATAAGAGCTAATAATATTGGAGCAAGAATTCCTATACTTGCATAAGTAGGCAACAAACCTATACATGCTGTAGGGATAGCCATCATCATAATAGAAATGGCTAAAGAAGTACGGCGCCCATACTTATCACCAATATAACCAAAAATTATTCCACCTATAGGACGCATAATAAAACCAGCAGCAAATATACTATATGTAGCAATCAGACCTACATATGGATCATAAGACGGAAAGAAATGTTTACTTAAAATTAGAGCAAAATGCCCATACAAAGCGAAATCATACCATTCCAAGGCATTTCCTATCATTCCTGCAATTATTACTTTCCTCATACGTCGTAACTCATGAAATTGAATAATGCGAGATTTTATCCTCTTAACTTTCAAAAAGCAAATAGTAATATCGATGTATGTTATAAAGCTTATGTAGAGAGGATTTGGAGTAATATTTTATATAAAATAACAGAAAAGAAAGCGCTTTCACTTATCAATAAAGTGATTAAATTTACTTCTTTTTTTATCGAATACCCAACCAAACTTATTAAAATATTTTATAGCAGATTGGATATGATACTTAAATAACTTGAAACTTTTATAACTACCACGCTCCCAGAAATGATGTATATTAATATCGTTAAATACAATATTTTTATATTTCTCAAAACATCTCCTGGATAAATCAACATCTTCAAAATACATAAAAAATCTTTCGTCAAAACCTTTTAATTTTTTTAAAGCACTGGATCTAAAAAACATAAAACACCCAGATATAGCAGGACATAAAAAACTATTTTCTTTCATCAAATGCTTACACTCATACTCATTTAATTTTGAGATAAAGAGTTTCATGATTACAGACCCCATTAGTGGTATCTTCTTACCTAACAAACGAACACCCACAATAAGCGGAGATGGAAGTTTCTTGTGTGCAGATTGAACTCGTCCATCTTCAAAAAGGATTTTTGTACTAGACAAACCAATAGTAGAATCTCTATCCATTCTATTATGAATTGTTTTTAGCACATGATTCCCAAAAAATATATCCGGGTTCAGTATTACATGATATTTACTATCATTCTCATATTTTCTTATGGCAATATTATGCGCAGCACCATATCCAATATTTTCATCATTAAACACATAATCTATTGATGGATATTTTTTGAGAATTCTTGCAATAGAGGGTAACTTTTTTGGAGAATTATCAACCAAACACAGCTTTAATTTTTTAATATCAGAATTCAAGAAAGATGTGATAACATTCTCTAACTTCTTAACGTCAGCATTATAAAGAACTATAGATCCTACTATGTTATACTTTGATACCATCTTTCCATTTATTCAAATACCAGGTCACTGTTTTTCTAATACCACTCTCAAAATTTTCATTTGGCACCCATGACAAGTCGTTCTTTATTTTTGATGCATCTATAGCATAACGCTCATCATGCCCAGCTCTATCTTTTACGAAACTTATCAAGTCAGAGTACTTCTTCCCATCTTTTCTAGGGTTAATATCGTCTAGTATAAGACAAATATCATTAGCAACTTCAACATTTGTTTTTTCGTTGTTACCACCAACATTATAAGTCTCACCTTTTTTACCTTTATGGTAAGCAAGGTCTATTCCACTACAGTGATCTAGCACATATAACCAATCTCTAACATTCCTACCATTTCCGTAAATAGGTATATTTTTTAACTGCAAAGCATTTTTTATTATTACAGGTATAAGCTTTTCCTCATGCTGTAATGGGCCGTAATTATTCGAACAATTAGATATTGTAGTATTCAGACCGAATGTTTTAGAATAGGCTCTAACAATAAAATCAGAAGACGCTTTAGATGCGCTATAAGGTGAATTTGGTGCATAACTGGTTGTCTCAGAAAACAACCCTTCCTGGCCTAATGTACCATAAACTTCATCAGTTGATATATGATGGAATCTTGA
>JAHZKS010000035.1 GCA_022600235.1 Alphaproteobacteria bacterium
ATATAATGATACAGGAAGTAAAAAAATAGAGATAGAAATAAAATCCCAGCAGAAAGATCTATTTATAGCTTGCGTTAAAGGAACCGAAGACAGAAATGCTGCAGATCTACTAGTAGGGTTAGATTTGTATGTTAACAAAGAAACCCTCCCACCAACAGATAAAGAAGAATTTTATATAAATGATCTTGTAAATATGGATGTACACTCTACAGATGATAATCTTATTGGGGTTGTAAAATCCGTACAAAATTTTGGAGCAGGAGATCTAATAGAAGTGCTATTTTATAGCTCAAACAAGACAGAATTTTTTACCTTTACAAAAGAAAACTTCCCTGTAATTAATTTAAATGAGAATATTATAAAAATAAATTTATTTTGACTTGATTTAATACTCAACAAAACTATAATCAGCCCTGTTTCACAGGCCCCTTCGTCTAGCGGTTAGGACATCACCCTTTCACGGTGGAAACACGGGTTCGATTCCCGTAGGGGTCACCATCTTTTTTATCGGTGACTTTTGGATCATTATATCGATGCAGTATATTTTAAAAGATAAAATAGCTCTAGTACTTGGATCTAGTGGAGGACTGGGGCAATCTATAGCAAAAAAATATATTGATTTAGGCGCTCACGTTATATCGGTTGGAAGAAATCTATCTGCACTAGAAGAAGTTGATGATTATGCACAAAGCAAGAATTCTTCTACAACCATAGTACAGCTTGACTTAAAAGATCCGCAGAAGATAAAAAGCCTAGCACAAGAGATACACTCAAGATTTAGAAAAATAGATATTATGATATCTTTAGCCGCTATATTAGGCGAAGTAACTCCTATTCAATATTATAACGAAAGAATATGGCAAAAAGTTATAGATACTAATTTTACTGCTAATTTTCACTTAATTAAAAGCATGCACCCCCTACTAGAAAAATCAGACAAACCTATTGCTCTCTTTGCGACTGGCAGAATGAGCGAGAAAAATAATGCATACTGGGGAGCTTACTCTGCATCAAAAGCAGCTTTAGAAGATTTAATAAAAACATATTCGGAAGAAACTGTTTCAACTAATATAAGGGTAAACTTAGTTGATCCTGGCCCAATCGCAACACGATTAAGATGTGCTGCTTTTCCTGGAAAAAACAAAAAGGATTTTACGAAACCAGAAGATATTGCTGATCTTTTTGTGACAAGCATAACAAGAAGTAATATAATAAGTGGTGAAGTAATATCGTACAAAACATTTGCAACATAATACCATGAAACAATACCAAGATGTAGATAGCAAATACACAACATCTACCACAGTAAAATGTGGAGGTGAACATAAAGACTTAAACCATCCAAAAATTTATCTGCATATTGACAGTCAATTAAATCTTGAACCCTCTATAACTTGCCCGTACTGCAATACAAAGTATATACTAAAACGCTCTTAACAATAAAATTATGACAGATAAAGACTTAACAGTAGTAGATTTCACAACAGCCCTAGAGGAAAGGTATCTGAGCTACGCGTTATCTACCATTATGTCTAGATCCTTGCCAGATGTAAGAGATGGTCTAAAGCCCGTTCATAGAAGAATCTTATATTCTATGTCTTTACTAAAATTAGAACCTCAACATGCATACAAGAAATGTGCAAGAATCGTTGGTGATGTAATAGGTAAATTCCACCCACATGGAGATGCCGCTATTTATTCTACCCTTGTAAGACTAGCACAAAGCTTCTCTGTAAGGTATCCCCTCATCGATGGACAAGGTAATTTTGGTTCTGTAGATGGAGACTCTGCTGCTGCAATGCGTTATACAGAATCTAAGCTTACAAGAATCTCTATGGAACTACTAAAAGATATAGATCAAGACACTGTTGATTTTAGAGATACTTACGATGGCCAAGATAAAGAACCTGTACTACTTCCAGCAACTTTTCCAAATTTATTAGCTAACGGAAGTGAAGGAATTGCTGTAGGAATGGCAACTAATATTCCACCTCATAACTTAGATGAGATATGCGATGCAATACATTATTTAATTGAAAATCCAGAATGCTCAATCAAATATTTACTAAAGTTTATTAAAGGGCCTGACTTTCCAACAGGCGCAACAATAATTGAAACTAAAGATGAAATATTAAAAGCATACTCTACAGGAAAAGGATCTTTCAGAATTAGATCAAAATGGAAAAAAGAAGATCTCACGAGAGGTCAATACAGAATTATTGTAACTGAAATACCTTATCAAGTTTCCAAATCTAGATTAATCGAAAAACTAGTTGATTCATTTAAAAATAAAAAGCTTCCTTTATTAGGTGATATCAGAGATGAATCAGCCGAAGATATAAGAATTATATTGGAACCAAAAACTAGAGATGTAAACCCAGAACTATTGATGGAATCTATTTTTAGAGTTACTGATTTTGAAACAAAATTCTCTATGAATCTAAATGCCTTAAATTCAAACGCTGTTCCAAAAGTAATGAATTTAAAAGAAGTTCTACAAGAATTCTTACAATTCAGACAAAATATTATTCTAAGAAGATCGAAATATAAAATTGCTAAAGTCGAGAACAGACTTGAAGTTTTGGATGGATTCTTAATCGTATACTTAAATCTCGATGAAGTGATAAGAATAATTCGAACAGAAGACGATCCTAAGAAAGCGTTATCTGCAAAATTCATGCTTACTGAAATCCAAGTTGAAGCGATACTTAATATAAAACTAAGGTCTCTTAGAAAACTAGAAGAACAAGCGATTAAGAAAGAATATACTAACTTAAAACAAGAACAAAAAGCATTAAAAGCACTGATAGCGAGTGAATCTTTGAGGTGGAACGCTATTTCTGAGGAAACAAATTACATCAAAGAGACTTACGGAAAAAATACAATTTTAGGCAAAAGAAGAACGAAGATAATAAACGAAATGCTAAACAACGATCTCAACAAAGTGGAGGCCTTTATTGAGAAAGAGAATATTACTATCTCATGCTCCAATATGGGTTGGATAAAATCTATAAAAAACCACGTAGAGCCACAGTCAATAAAATACAAAGATGGTGATAAGGAAAAATTTGTAATACACTCCTCTACAACAGACAAATTGCTAGCGTTTGCAAGTGATGGAAAAGTGTTCACCATAGCTTGCGATAAAATTCCACGCACCAAAGGAGATGGAAATTCTATAAAATTCATGGTAGATATAGACACATCAAGCATAGTAGATCTTATAGTCTTTGAGCCTAACACCAAATTCATACTAGCCTCTGCCTCTGGAAAAGGATTCATAGTAAAGTCAGATGACTTAATTGCTCAGACAAAAACTGGTAAGCAAGTAATGAATTTAGACACAAAAGATTCAATGAAAATAGCACTACAGGTTACCTCAGATAAAGTTTCTGTGTTAAGTAGCAATAAAAAGATTCTATCTTTCTCAGTCTCCGAAATTCCAGAAATGAAGAAAGGTAAAGGAGTAATATTACAGAAATACAAAGATGGTTCCAAACTGCGCTTTATAAAATTCTTAGAAGAAAATTCAGCCTCTTACCAGAACATAGGAGGAACAAGAATCTCTACAGAAACTTTACAGAAATCTGAAGGTAAAAGAGCTGGAGTTGGGGTTACCAGCAAGTAACAAACTTCTAAAAGTCTACATCCATATCAATTTCTTGTTCGCCAACAGCATTTAATTCAAAATGCTTCCAATCACCTTTGCAAAGGTCTGTAGGTCTAACGTACAAATCTTTTCCGGTGAAAACTATCTGATAGATAGTCATTGGCCAACAACCACCACCATCAAGTATCCCCACTTCCATTAATTTCTGAAAATCTTGTACAGAAAATTTCTCTTGCTTTGAAGCTAGGTTCAACAAATTATCTCTGCGAGTCACACCTTCCCAAGTTGTGTTATCAGTTGGTTTAGGAATTTCATTGCCCCAGGTAGTATTCTGGAAGAAGTTAGTAGATACAAAAACCTCACCCTTCTTTGGTTCAAACTCCTTCATTCCCAGAGTAGTAGAAAACTCGTAAGATTTTGCTGATGTTGCATTAGCTGTGTTGATTATCAATGAATAATCAGACTGGGTTGCTCTAAGTTGATTGCCCACCTGTTCAAATTCAGAAGAACCTTGATTAATATGAAGCATATCAATCAATAAAGACTGTCTGCTAATATCATCATAATATCCGCCTGAAGGCATACCATTATTAAGCTCCATGAAAAAGCCTTTATCATTCACACAAGAAGGACAATATATCTGACCTGGCAGACCTATAATAGTTACAGTTGAGTGCTCAGGTTCTGTTAAAGTAGTGATGGTTAAGTTTTGCGCTATTGTGCTATATGGTGCAGGAAAATCATAATTTCTTCCTATTATAGAAGAACCATTAGCACTCTTTTCAGGTGGTAAGAACATAAACGCACAAGCACCAACTGGAGTATCAAACACTTCTGAACCTGCGAGAGAATTAATTGTCTCCATACCGTTCAGTATATTTACATCATCCATAGATAGACCGGTAGAGTCAGATATACCTTTTAAGAAATATTTATAAGAATTTGAGTATCTATTATAAAACTCATTAGACTTTGCAACCATAGCATCATAGGTGACATGATGCTTATTAATAAAAAAGTCTTTAAGAACTCCTAATGCACCTTGTAATTCTCCATGCATTTGACTGCCATACGAAATACCCATTTCATAATGAGATCCAGATAAAGAAAGTGATTTTATTGAATTATTCATTGAAAACCCCCTATTTAAATAACCTGCTTAGAGAAGCAGAGACATTCCACCTATACCAAGCTAAAAAGAAAAAATCAACAATAAAAACTTAGTGCTTTGCTACTTTGTCCAACAATCCATTTATAAATCCTACTTCTGTATCTTTAAAGAAAGTAGAAGCGATTTTTAAGTATTCTTTAATCACAACTTTAGGAGGAGTATCAAAATATTGAAGCTCAACAACCGCGCATCTAATCAAAGATATTAGAAGTATATTCATATGCTTCATTGATTCTATCTTATCCAAGTTTTGTTCTATGGTAATATCAATATGATTTAGATTAGACATAGTAACTTGAAGCAACCTAAGGACAAATTTTTTACTCATCTTCTCATCATCAATAGCAAAATCTTCAGATGTACTAATATCTTTATGGCGAATCAACTTTTTCAATAAAGCTTCATCAAACTTTTCTTCACTCACATCTAAATCAGCACTAGTCTCTATAGAATATAATAGTTGTATAGCAGCTAATCTGGATGATGTGTTTTTGTAAAGTTTAGACATTCTTATTCAATGATTTCTTTAAATTAGCTATTAGCTATTGTAATACAAGAAAACGCGTTTAGAATTAATTACTGTAAGGCATTAATTCTTGAACAACAGATGCAAATTTCATCCAAAACTAATTCTTGTGGGCTCATTATAAAGACTTTTGCTCTTTTTACCATCATTTTGTCTACTAATGGAGCCTTAGGTATATCTAACCAACCTTCTGATAATACTAAAAAACCAGAGATATCTAAAACACTTGTAAATAGCAAACCTGATTCTGCTAACAAATCACAAACATCTAAAA
>JAHZKS010000036.1 GCA_022600235.1 Alphaproteobacteria bacterium
GCTCTCTAGCATCTCCCAGAATTACACGTGTTCTAGATTTTGATGTACTCAGATAATTGAAAAACCTTCTGTCATAAGCAATTTTTACAATCTCTGGATTAATCTCATAAAAATTGATTAACTGTTTCTCGCCGCCAAACATTGCTATCACCCCTGACCCAAGACCTAAAACAGCAACATTAGATTTTTCACCAGATGGTATAGCATTAAAAATACTTGATACAACCGAATCGTTCGATACATTCCCAAAATATCTTAGGTTTTTAGTTGCATCTTTTTCATTCAGAAACCTTTCTCCCTGAATAATACCATCAATTAAAAGATAAATTTTATTGGAATGATATCCATAATCAACTCTCACTTCTCCGTATTTTGTATTTCTAAAATATAAAATCGGACTCTTCAAATAAAGAAGCATTATTACAAATGAGACAACAATACTATCTATGTAGACCTCCTTAGGCCCAAAAGGAATAAGGGAAGCCAAAAGAAGCCCTATGAAGTAAATCAAAAATAACGGTTTATCACTACGAAAGCTAAAGCCAAGATTTACTGCCGAAACAACATACGCTAAATAAAACCAGAAATTTACAGTACCTGTGAAAGATATAGCCGCATAAACAGATATAATTACAAAAATATATAGCATATTCTTTTCTTTTTGGTACGCAGACACATGTCTAAAAGCCAAAAGCTTTTCACCTGGAATATCTAATACCAGATACACAGTAACAGCAGTAATAAGCGTAACAAATTTCGTGGCAGATTTCATATTGAGTAGAAATAAACTTAGCAAAGTAATGCCAAGCACGACTAATACTAAAAAGTAAATATTCTTCTTATCAGCAACTATCTCTTTTAGACCTTTCTCTACTTCTGAAAAACAAAGCAATACCACCGCAACCATCACCACAATTTGCAATAAATATTCTCCAACTCCATAATAAGAAGTCATACTCAAAGATATAAGCAGAGGTATAATATAGAATAACTGTAGATGCTTCAGAGCATTTTGTTTGAAAAACTTACTATACAGTATAGGGAAACAAGAAGAGCATATAAATATGGCAAAAACAACATAAGATGGGATGACATCTCGTAGCGCAATAGAAGCGCAGATAAATTGCGCTAAGCCTAATGATAGAAATATCATAGGATGCACAACTTTGGCATCAACTTGTCTCTTCAGTGAAGTAATTACAGTACGCATTGAAAGCAATATTATACTACTCCAATAAGTCTACCTTCTGCTTGCAATCAAAGTCCAGAAAAATGATCATTGAAAAGAAAATAAAGTACCTAATACTAATCAACTACCAAATGATTATCACTTAAAGAAACACCCTCCTTAGATAGTAACTCTTGTAGAAAAGCAAATTCTCTATTAATGGACTCCTCAGATGTAGCCTCAATACGACAAACCAATACTGGCTGAGTATTAGATGCTCTGAGCAACCACCAACCATTCTCAAAATCATGCCGCACACCATCAATACTAATGAATTTTTTTCTAGCTCTCTTCATCTTTTCACTAATATTATCAATGATTTTAAATTTCAGCGAATCGTTACATTCAATACGTATCTCTGGAGTTGAATACATATGAGGTAAAGCATTAATTATTTCGTATAATGATTTATCAGAATTTGCTAAAAGCTTTATCAATCTAATCGCCGTGTATAGAGCATCATCATAGCCAAAATATTGATCTGCAATAAAAATATGACCACTCATTTCACCAGCAAGTGGACAATTAATATCTTTCATATGTTGTTTTATATTAGAATGACCAGTCTTCCACATCACCGGCTCTCCACCATATTTTCTAATTTCATCAAAAAACACTTTGCTCGCTTTGACATCAGCTATAATTGGTGCGCCCTTATTTCTTGATAGAATCTCTTTAGCAAGAATAATTAATAATTGATCTCCCCATATGATACGACCAAATTTATCAACCACACCAATACGGTCTCCATCTCCATCAAATGCAATACCAAAATCACATTTTTTTTCGTAGACCAGATCTATAAGTTGTTTTAGATTCTTTTTAACTGTTGGATCTGGATGATGCGCAGGAAATCTACCATCAATTTTTTCATTAATGACGTAATGACTGCCCACTAAATTATTACAAAGTCTCTCTACCACTTCACCAGCTGCACCATTTCCTGGATCCCATGCTATCTTCATCTCTTTTTCTATTTGGCAAGAATCAATAAGCATTCTCACATAATCATCCGTAAAAGATACCTGTTTTACAGAACCCCTATTAGAAATTCTAGAACTGCTATATTCTTTTGATATATCATACAACTCTTTAATATGATCTCCAAAGAATGGCTTGCGATTAAAAATAAATTTAAAACCATTATATTCTGAAGGATTGTGAGAACCGGTAACCATGATTCCAGCATCAACTTTACATACAAATGTTGAGTAGTAAAGAAGAGGAGTAGGGCCAACACCTATATCCTCTACATTCACCCCACCGTCAAGCAACCCTTCTATAAGAGACGAGCTTAATGCAGGAGAGCTTAATCTGCCATCCCTACATACATTAACCATGTTTGATTCAAATTCAGAATATTTTTTTATATATTGAGCAAAAGACCAACCTATAAGGTAAGCAGATTCTGTAGTAAGCGTTTTATTATAAACACCCCGAATATCGTACTCTCTGATAATCGACTCATCAATCATTAACAACTCCTTTTTGTTTTAACCTCATTAAAATAACAGAACTTACTAAGGTTATTCCTGCTATTACAACAAAGAAAGATACCAAAATCGATGGATCATTACCACTTTTTATTAAGAAAGTTATTAACGCAGGAGAAAGACTAGCTATAACCGTTCCTATGCCATAACAAAATGATACAGCTGTCACCCTAACTTTTACATCAAATAAATTAGATAATATAGATAAATTCGTTACGTATAAAAATGTTAACATAAGTTGATATAAAATTACAAAAATCATCAGACTTAATAAAGAACCAACATTAAGACTCTGGAAAATAGACTTTGCAAAGAACATTACTACCACAGACACAATCATCATTATTATCATCTTATCAAGTCTTCTTGCTAGCATGCCCACAACAGGAGCTAACACAAATGAAAAAACTAACGCTATCGTCATCAAAGGTGAGATTTCATCTATACCATATGCATAGTATGTACTTATGTACGTTGGCATATAAAGAAATAAAACCACAAAACTTAAGACGCAAGAAGTCGTTATAATAGCAAGAAATATTTTGTGTAAGTCTTTAGATATAATTGATTTTAATGGACTTAAAACATTATGCAGCTCAACATCTTTTTTTATTTTCAAAAACTCACCTGTTTCTCTCACATCTCTTCTTAGAAGATAACACCCAATGGCAAGGAATCCCCCTAGTAAAAATGGAATTCTCCAGCCCCATTTTAAGATCTCATTTTCTGATAAAAAATTACTTAATAATGTGAGAACTACCAAAGCCAATATATTACCAGCAGTCGCACTAGAAGTTATTATTCCTGAAAGCACTGGACTATGATTGTTACTTTCATTTACAAGAATTAAAGCATTCGGCAGCTCTCCTCCTAAGGCGATTCCCTGAAGAATTCTTGCCACTATTAATAAAAATACGGATATACTCAATAAATCCTGGTGCGTAGGTAACAATCCAATAATGAATGTTGCGGCTGCCATTATCAATATTAAGGTTTCAAAAGACTTCTTACGACCATATTTATCTGCAATTAACCCAAAAAGCATCCCACCCAAAGGTCTGAAGAAATAACCTACAGAGAAAATAGCGAAATAATAAAAGTTGTTTGAAGATGCATCTCCTTGGAAAAATATATCAGCTAAATACACACCCATTAATGCATATATAATAAAATCGTAATATTCGAAACAAACACCAAGGCTTGCTAATATAGTGTTTTTATAATTTTTCATAAATTTACCTGGCTTAACTATTTAATTTCAATTTTTTGTGCATAAAAAAACAAGAGCTGTTTTTAGCATAACCTTTGCTTTCAAACTCTACCTCGTATCCTAGTGTTTCATAGAACTTCACAGCATCCTGAAAATCCATTGTCGCTACCGTAGACATTGAACAGCCTTGATCTAATCCAAACTTGTGAACTTCTTTCATAATGCCCTTTGCAATTCCTTTTTTTCTAAATACAGGATCTACCCAAAGTTGATCTGTATAAATTTTCCCGTAGATCACAGAACCATTAGCTCCTGCAATAATGTTAGAATCTTCATCATATACAAAAAAACCAAAAGGAAAGGCTCCTTTGAATTCTTTACTTTCTTGGTTTATCTTTTCTGTAAGAAAGTTTATGTCTTCACTGCTTGGGGAAAGAGATCGTTGTATTTTATATTTCATAGTCATATTAGACATAATAAAATTACTACTCTCAGAAAATAATCTTCTTTCAAATATATGGCAAGCTTTTATCAATACATAAAAATCTTCATACTACTGAATTGCATATAAAGAAAATCTAGACTCAATACCAACTCTTTCCAAAAAATCTTTATCATGAGAAATAACTATCATTGCACCAGGATAATGTTTAAGAACCTGGATGACATGCTCTTTAGTTTCAATATCAAGATTGTTAGTAACCTCGTCTAGTATTAGCAACCTTGGAGTTTTTGCAGATATATGAGCTAGACATAATCTAGACTTCTCCCCTCCTGAGAGCATTTTAATTTTTGCATCAACTTCCTCATTCTTTCTAAAAAGAAAATCATTAAGATGCTTACGTATTTCTTCCGAACTCCAAGATGGCAACAA
>JAHZKS010000007.1 GCA_022600235.1 Alphaproteobacteria bacterium
CTCTGATCTCCTGCACATCTTGCTATCACTGATGTATTAGAGTCACCATCATCTACAAATGGACCATCTCCATTTGTAGTAACTGTATCATCATCATCATCTTCAATTGAAACCACATTAAAAGTCTGAACTATTATATCTTTCAGCACTCTGGCTAAATCATTACTTATATCTGGTGTTATTAAACTTTGATCTACAGATCCAAAGATTTTTGCAGCTACAGCTTGAGATAATAACAATAAATATTCATCGCCTGACGCATTTATTTGAGAGTCTTGTGTTACAGAATGAACTAATTCTTCGAGAGAATCAATGCCTAGTACTCTCTCTAAATCTTCTTTATTAAAAGGCATTTATAACCTCAATATAAATACGAGCTTAACTATATTGTAACACAAAAAGAATTGGCAGAGCAGAGCTTCAAATTAATTATATGACTTTTTATTAGTTTCAAGCAAAAATGTTGCTTACAGATTTATTCTAGCCAGCAGAAGCATCCGAATTATGGCATCCACATAAAGCAGCACAAGCATGGGCTGTCACATCATTTGGTTGCTGCCCCACTGATTCTTGATTCTGATATTCTGGATTACTAGAAAAATACTCATCTTGATTGCCCGCTACTTGTTGATTTTGATCTTCTAGATTATTAGAATAAGACCCATCTTGATTGCCCGCTGCTAAATAGATAACATGTTCATCGTCATAGTCATCTCCAAACAAATCACTATTATCAGACCCCCCAGATGGCAAAGCATCTACTCCAACTGCACCTTCGTCTTCAAACACAACTTCTTTATAAGGATCATCATGAGAAGCTTCTACCTGGTTTTCATCTATAACTACAGATAGCCCTGAAATTGTACCAGCATCTAATCCAAAATTCTCTAAAAATTCTTTTAACTTTACAAAAGATCCATTTTGATAAAGTTCTACAGCAACGTTCAAAGCTTCGCCTTTTACACCCAAAACATACAGCAATCTTTTAAATGTTCCTAATGCTAAGTCTTTTTCATCTGTTATGCACTCTTGTTTAACTAAATCTTTAACATATTCATACTTTTCTTGTACTAACACATGATTCATATCATTCTCTATATTTTCAAGTATTGCATGAATTCTAAAAACAAGATCATCCTGATCTGTAATAGAATCAAAAAGAGCATTTATTGAATTTAGGAAATTGTTTAAAAGATCAGCTGGTAATTGTGATAAACGCTCAAGAAATTGCACTAATTCATCATTCGCTACAATCTTTGCTAAGATCTCTAACTCCCCGTTAGAGCTTATATTCTTCATAATACCTTCTAACTCTTTCAGGGCTTGTCCATCCCCATCAGATAAGAAACTACTTATAATGTCATGTATCCTATTATACAAAGCATCAGCATCTAAGTTTAAGTGAATTAGAAAATGTATTCTGCTTAGAGCGGCATCAAGATGTTGGATAGAAAGTTTTGCCAACTGTGATAATGTTTCAATAAAATCATGAAGTTCTTCATTCTCTATAATCCTGACCAAAGCATTTATAAACCTTTTATCAGAAATATTAAAAATAATAGAAAGAATAAAATTATATTTTTCTTTATCCCCTCCTAATCTACTTAATAATTCTGCTCTAAAAGCTTCTAATAATACAACACTTTTATTGAGGTTAATTCCCTGATGATCAAATTGAGGCAAAGGTTGAGTTTGGCGTATAAATAACAGTACATCACCTAATGCAAACTTAGCTTGTATAAAAAAACCAGGAGCAGGAGCAGCAGCACCATCAACAATGGGATCAGATTTTGGAGTTGGCATATCTATCTACATTTATATTAATCTAAAGCAGATATCTATAGCATTCTTATTAAGAAAATAGAAGAAACAAAATACTCCAAGATTTATTTTTCTATCACTATCTCAACTGTGACTTCTTCGATTACAGACCATGAGTTTCTTGATCAGTGCCTCCACCACTGAGTTCATTAGGCAGATCATCATCATCATCGTCTTCATCATCTTCATCATCATATTCCCACTGATCTTCATCATCAGAGTCAAGCATATCCTCTTCCTTCCATTTTTCATCTTCTTGTGGTTTAAGAACAATAAAACTATTAATAGAACTAAAAGAAGACCCAGGCGAAGGGAAATATGATGTATCATCATCAGACGTATTCTCATCGTCATCGTCATCGTCATCATCTCGACCCAATGGTTTAGCGTATTTGATGCTTATTGGCGCTGAAGCTGCTGCTGCAGCGGCTGCCTCTTCTTCATCAGATCTTCTAGCTTCTTTTTTTTCACTTCCAAAACTTCCATCATCAGAATCAGAATTTAGAAAATCAACTAAAGCATCAACCTGCCCAGCATTTAAACAAGCACTCAGCTCTCTTTCTAATGCATCAAAATCTCCTGCATGAAAAAAGTCTATCACTAATTCTATTTCTTCTACTGACAGCCCTAATACGCTTAGAGTTTTTCTTAACACCTCTATTGTTAAATTAATATTTGTATTAGCTTTCAGTTGATGGAATATTCTTTCTACAACTTCTAATGCTTGTATATAATCATAATGGAAACCTACATCTGAAAGTATAATATTAACATCTTCCATTACCGCTTCTTCATTTGCTTTTACCTGAATAACTTCTGATAATCTTACCAAAGCCTCATCAAGGGTTGCTTTGGAAAAATGCTCTAACTTACAAAGACAGTTGTAACAATCTCCTCTCTCAGCAATTAATGACAATCCCAATACAGACTTATCACTTCTAATATTTGCAGCTACACGGCACAAACTCTCTAACTTTTCTTGATCATTACCCAATGCGTTTAACAAAAGCGATAAATCACTTGGATTTAATTGAATACCTATAGCATTAAAAATAGAAGCACCACCAATACCATGCTCCATTCTCGCAAAAGCAGATAAATCAGATGATTGCATTTTTCTAACTAAGCCTTTTAATATAGCATACAAACTATGTGCCCTAGCTGCACTGTCATCCCTAGCATCTGCTGAAGCCGCTTCTGGCTCCTTTTCTTCACTTGATTGAGCTTTATCACCTTTATCACTCTTACTATCTTCATATTCTCTCTCTCTATCTATAGCTTCCTTCTTCAAAAGATTAATATACTCTTCTAAGGCCTTTGCTTTTTCCCTTGCTTGACACTCTGCTTCTTTTTTTGCTTGAGCTTCTGCTTCCATCTTTGCTTGAGCTTCTTTCCTTGCTTGAGCTAAAGCTGCAATATTCTCTTTTGCAATGTCTGCAGCAGACTTTCCCCTCTTAAGCGGACTAGGTTTATATGGCTTATTAGGATCTTTACCATTATTGTCAGGTGAATTGCCAAATGGAGTCGGAGTGCCAGGTCTATCTTTCATAAATTTACCCCCTTATGAAAATGTTATACATTCTATTATAACACAAAGATTAACGCCTGACTTCTTGACGAGTAATATTTCAATATATTTGATATACCATTAATAAAGATGTGACTTTTTGATTCAAATAATGTTAGAACAGATCTACTCCACACTATCAGGTGTATGCGGTGGACATAAGGCTACAATAGAACTTTTTAACTCTCTCATCTCATCTGAAGGTGTTTCATATACACCAGATCCATCGCTTTCGTAACCAGTCTCGTCATCCATATTTATATGTTTTTTAAATTATAATATAAGAGTATTAGCATAAGATTTTTTTAACAGAAAAGAAAATTGCCTCCTGACTTTCTTTTTACATAAAAAACTAGTATTTCTTTAAATAACAATAGAAAATTACAACATTAATGAGCAAAAACAAAGATAACACTAAACTAGCACTTTCATTAGTGATGTGCATTATAGGCATGACACTCATGGCATATGCTTCTGTGCCTCTTTATAGCATTTTCTGCAAGCTCACAGGTTATGGAGGAACCGTGCAACGAGCTAAAACGGTTTCTTTAAACAAAGGAACGCAAAAGATTCGTGTAGTTTTTGACGCTAATGTAGACCAATCTTTACCTTGGAAATTTAAACCTGAGCAAAAATCTGTAGAATTATTTGTCGGAGAAAATACTCTTGTATTCTACTCAGCGCAAAACTTAAGCAATGAACCAATAATAGGCACTGCTGTTTATAATGTAACCCCACATAAAGCTGGATTATACTTTAATAAAATACAGTGTTTTTGCTTTGAAGAACAATTGCTAAAAGAGAATCAACATGTTATGATGCCTGTGTCTTTCTTTATCGACCCAGAAATTGAAAAAGATAAAGATTTACAAGGAATAAAAGAGATAACATTGTCTTACATTTTTTATAGAGTTGGATAAAAAAACTGTAATAATTGGTAACAATGTGTTATTTGCTATGTGTACTACTTGAATGTAGTATTATTGTTAAGGATATTTAAAAATTTGTCTTGTGGAACAAAGAACTATAAAACACTCAGTTAGTTGCTTCGGCGTTGGTATTCATTCTGGTAAGCCAACTTCTTTGACCATGTACCCAGCAGCCGAAAATTCTGGTATAGTTTTCATAAGAACTGATATACAAAATAAATTAAATAAAATCAAAGCTAGGTACGACTCAGTATCAAAAACTACACTTGGCACAACAATCGCGAATGAAGAAGGAACAGAAATCGCAATCATAGAACATCTAATGGCAGCATTGTGGGGATGTAAAATTGATAATATAGTGATAGAAGTTGATGGACCTGAAATACCTATAATGGATGGAAGCTCAGAATCTTTTGTGTTTTTGGTAGAATGTGCAGGTGTAAAAAAACAATCTGCGAAACGTCAATGTATAGAAATACTAGAGTCTATATCTATTAAAGATGGTGACTCTACTATTGAACTTACACCATCTAAACATTTATCTATAGAAACAGGTATAGAGTTTCAGGACAAAGTTATATCATCACAGCAATATAATTTCTCAGAGAAAAATAAATCATTCAAACATGATATCTCCCGAGCGCGAACATTCGGATATAAACATGAAGCTGAAATGTTAAAGAAAATGGGCCTCGCAAAAGGTGCCTCTTTAGAAAATGCTATAGTAATCAGCGAAGATAAAGTATTGAATAAAGATGGGTTAAGGTACAAAGATGAATTTGTAAGACATAAAACGTTAGATTTAATCGGAGATTTCTACCTAGCTGGCATGCCTATCAAAGGTCATGTAAAAAGCTACAAACCAGGGCATACAATAAATAATAAAATGCTCAGGAAGTTATTTGCAAATCCACAAGCTTTCAGAATAATTGAAGCTGCGTAAATC
>JAHZKS010000037.1 GCA_022600235.1 Alphaproteobacteria bacterium
ATATAATAAATAATAAACTATAGATGTAGGATATCTAAATAATAGATATATATATCAGATCTAGTTTTGTGTTCTCTTAACAATTCAGAATTTACTCTTACTCATAGCGCGAGCTATTTGGCTAACTATCTGAGATTCTGACTTCTGAAAGCTTCCAAGATCAGGAGTGTTGATATTCATTACAACATTTACTGATCTTTTTGTTCCAAAAGCATTGCTTGGTGCAATATTACCGCTAGAGCTTGGTGTGAATATTTCTGCCCCCCTTTCTCCAACAACATAAGGTACTCCTTGAGATACATTTCCTCCTGTAGCTCTAGCACCTCCCATTATACTCCGCATAATATTGGCACCTATACTAGATATGTCTAGATTTTGCCCTGAAGCACCTCCCATAATAGCTTGCCCAATATTTTTTGATCCAGATTTTAGCATAGTATTTGCAAGAGAGTTCAAACCAGATAGCTTGCTTTGCAAAGGACCAAGGTTGGATGAAAGCCGTTTAGATGTAGCTTCACTTGATTTAATTACAGATTTCAATTTACTGTAAGCTTTTAGCAGATGATTTACCTGAGATCTTAAAGACCTGTTTAAGTTATAGTATTCTTCACTATCTAATTCCATTTTTCTCCTCATGATTAATACCCATTGAAAGCTCTAAGAATTCAATAATGTTAGGCAGAATATTTACGACACCCTCCTTGTATATTAAATCACCAATGTCATTTTGATTGATATCTGGATTTTTATCGCACGCAAGAATTCCATACTTAACTATTAACTCTATTTCGGATATCTTAATCTGCTCTTTTGGTAGGTTTATTAATATATCTAATATACTTTTACCAACTTCAGACTCTATTGAACATATAGCTTGAAAAGTTGGTCTCATAATATATCTGATACCTGCTAGCTTTACGCTAACCTCTCCACGGTTTTTATTTGCCATTTTATCTACCTTTAATTAAACATAAAAAAAGACAGCGCCTAAAAATAAACGCTGCCTTTCAGATTTTTTACTAAAACTTTTAACTAAAAGCTTTAATATATTATTATATTATTGCAAATCACACCCTTCACCAACACATTGCTGAGAATCTTCTTTCTCTGAGTATGATAGCAAATTTTGCACTAAAGTATCTGCATTGAATCCATCTTGAGGATTTAGAACTACTGCATCACAAAGATTTAAAATAGTATCATCTAACTCTTTAGGATCAGATTCATAATTTTCTCCCATAGCACTTCCAATTAAACTATCAGCCCATATATGAAGCTTTGTTTTACATGCTACAAGAACGTTAGTTTGGTGTTGTCCAAAATTATCATTCATTTTTTCAATTGTACTTTCTAAAGCAGCAATTTTTTCGTTTAGAGGAGCCTCTGCTTTTTTAATAGCGTTATCTACTGATTTTCTCATTCTTTGATCAAAACTTGACATAATAAACCTTTATTTAAGTGAAACAAAGAACTCAACATACAAAAATACGACATTTTGTCAAGTTTTAGCAAATTTTTATTAACTTTTTGTCAATAAAGCTAAGATTGCTTTACAAAGAGGAGCTGTTTTGATATTCTTCCCCCAAACAAAAACTAATTAACTAAGATATATGGATTCAAAAAAGAAATTAGCTCTTTTATCTGTGTGCAGCATTTGTGCATTAGCAACATTTAATTCATTTGCAGACGGTACAGATAAATTACAAGAAAGAAACACAAGTTATTATTTAGGAACTAACGTATCCCAATCTTTTAACACAAGCTCAAAAGAGCTTAGCAAGAAGGATGGTTTTAAATCTAACACACCTAATGGTGATGTTTTTATCGGAAAAGAAATAAATAAAAAAATTAGATTAGAACTATCTGCGGGATATAGAAATTTTAAGCATAGCAACCTATATCCAATCTCTGGAGATATGACAGTTAATGAAAAATATAAACTCTCAACTTTTAATGTAATGCTAAACTCATATTATAATATGATGCCAATCAATGATACTTTCACCCCGTATGTGATGGCAGGTATTGGTACTACTCATGTTAACAAAAGCAATTTTTTGATAGATACCAGCGAAACAAGCTCAGGAAACCCTTTGGATAGCAATGTAGTAAGCACCAAAAAAAGATTTAATATCGCTTACCAACTAGGTATTGGTTTTGATATAAAACTCAACAATAATCTGAGCCTAGATATCGGAGTTAGACATGCTAACTACGGAAAAATCAAAACAAATGATAATGAACTCGTGACCCCTTTAAAGTTAAAATCTAACGAAGGGATAGTAGGTGTAAGATATCATTTCTAATCAAACATAATAAAAGAGCTTCTAACAGAGGCTCTTTTATTTTACAAAGTGACAAGTGCATTCGTTGCACTATATTTTATTTTTCCTGCACTTTCTAATGATATGTTATATGTTTCTTCTTCAGAGACATTACCAGCCCTCTCATAAGTGCTTACAATAAACTCACCTTGCATTTCATCTCCATTACCAAATGTTATACTAAACTTCGATTTTTTATTATTAAATGCTATGTCTCTCATCATAACCTCCGATGCATTGTTGGTGAATATACCAGAGCCCGTAATGCTAACTGAAGAGACACCTACCTCAGATAAGAGCTCTCTCCAATTGCCAGATTCTTTATGCGTTGCGTCTATAATCTGATTATTAAGCAAAAAACGAGTTGTTCTCATTCCACCTACTACTTCATATATGTTACCAATTTTGATTTTCAGCAACACCAAATTTCCACTATATGCTACCATCTAACTCCTCCACTATTATTCTGAATTTATTTATAACACGATAAATTTTGCTGTCGGGCATAACCTCCAAAGACATTTGCAAAAACTCAGTTTCTACAATATGACAATCTTCTAGATAAGAATCCCTTATTTTCATTGCAGATTTTATTTCATTCGTCCAATGTAATATCTCTTCAACTGAATGATCTTTAGCATATATATGTATTTCATTCACAAAATACATTCTGCTATTATTTTTTGTAGACCGATTAATTACACTAAAACCACCTATGTAAATATATGGATAAGGTGTATCTTTAGGCACTTGGTTGTATATTTTGAGATCTTGCGATAATCTTTTATTTTTGCACAAAGTATCATAAAGATAACTTTGCACTGAAGAAAATAAATTACCCTCCCTTTTAGGTACATATTCTTTCATACTTCTTCCTCTATTTTAGTTAAAAAAACTTAAACGACTTTATTTTTTTCTTAGTGACTTGCCAGCGAGCAAACCCATATTTTCAGAAAGACTCGATAGTTTTAATTGCAGCTCCTTTGATGCGTCATCTATATCAAAAACACCATCTTCACAAGATTGTATTTTTCCATAATGTTTATTGATACTTATCCTTAGATCAATCAAACCTTCAAAGTTTTTTAATATTAGGAGGAGAACTTTATCTAGACTTATTTTAGATCCAATGCTTTTTAAGTTCTCATTGGATTTTTCAAAATCACCATCAAGAAATGGCTGCATTATATCGATATCTACTTTTTCTACGAATTTCTCAAACAAAGACATCACCAAGTCAAAAAGATGAGATATCCTCTCCTCTTCACTAGAGTGATTCATATTTATTTTTTATTGAAAAGATTGGGATTCCAGAAAAATTGCAGACTGAATTCAGACTACATTTTTGTGTATAACATAGAAAAAAAATTAATGGAACCCCTTTTGTTAAAAAATTAACTTTTTACCATTCTATACTTAACGGCTCTACTTCACCGCTCATAGATTGGGTGCAAACTTGAATGATTTTTCCAAAAAATCCATTAATCCCAAACGAACCACCTTTGTATTCTATCTGACCATCAGCATCAGACCTAACAACATAGTGCATTTTCATAGATTCAACAGTGACTTGAAATACCAATGTACTAAAGTATTGCTGAGCAATAGGTATACACGATAAAGTACTAAGAAAGATCTTTACAGGCAAAGGTACAGCTATTGAACTACTTGGAGACTCTGGCTTAACATAAGGCACTAGAGCTAAATGATTTTCAGAATCATATTCATCTACTTCTTGACTCGAATCACCTTTAGCGAAACTTGTAGGAGATAATAAATTCATATTGCCGGAGAAAAATATTGATGAGAATTCTTTTATTATCTGCAGAGTTATTTTTGGATTATAATAAACAAAATCTCCTACGCACCATAATCCCTCTAATAAATATGTTACCCTAGAAGATGCAAATAAAAAAAAGTTTGTAGAATGAGCAGAATTAACAAACATAACTAGCCTCACTATTTATTGTTTAAAGTCTTTTTCAGATTTTAACTTGCGAGGACTATATATAAACTTTTCAGAAAAGCAAATTTTTCTTAAAGAAATAGTAATGTAGAATAAGATTCCGCATCAAGTGCGGAATGACAGCGTGGTTGAAGCTCCGTAATACAATACTACGACATCAAGCGCGGAATGAAAGCAATAACCATTTGTTTACAATTGCTCAATGTATGATTGATTAACAAAAAGGCGCTTTGGGATAAAGAATGTGAAGATTGTGGTAGCGGCGGCTATTAATGAAATGATGGTAAAAAATATTACCCATCCATAATAGTCCGCTATTACACCAGACATAGCAGGAAAAATTGCCCTTGAAAACCCCATACCAGAGCTTAGCAAAGCATATTGAGTTGCCACGTATTTACCTTTACATAAACGGCTAATAAATGAAAGATATGCTGTCATCATCATACCTCCTGTAAAAGAACCGTAACCCGTAATAAAATATAGCATAGGAATATTTTTGCCTTTTATGCTCAGAAGAATAAACATCATATGGCTGAATATGTGAATTAAACTGAAAGCAATGATACTAGTTCTGATATTTAGCTTTGCAATAATTGGGCCACTCACAAGACCACCTATTATCACCATAATAATTCCAAACGACTTTGATATACTTGCTATCTCACCTGCCGTGTAACCTATCTCTAGCAAGAAAGGATTCAGCATGATGCTCAACATCTCATCTGACAGCTTATATGTAAGCACAAATAAAATGATCCACACAAGATTTTTAGATACAAAAAAATCCTTAAAAGGCTCAACGAACATAGTATAAAAACTTCTTGTATCTAACTTATTAAGTAATGAATCGGAACTCTTCTTATCAACAAAAAGGCATATTATGGCGAATGCAAATAAAATGTATAACACAGAGAGCATCATATATATTTCTCCCCAGCTTATATAAACACTAGCAAATATTACACCCGCACCAGAAAAAAGCATCCCTAATCGATAACCTATTGTATATAAGGCATTTCCCGAAGGCTCTAATGATGAGTCTAGTATCTTTATACGATTTGCATTTAGTATGATATCTTGCACCACAGCAAAAATAGCTATAAAAAAACCAGATAAAGCAATTAATGCTAAGTTTTGCTTTGGATCTAGAAAACTAGTAGCAAACAAAATAATAATAAGAAAAATCTGTGCAATAAGTAACCAAGATTTGTGATGACCTATTTTAGAACTCAGCCATAATATTTTGTTACGCTCTACGAAGATAGCAATCAAAAATTTAAATACATATGGAAGAACTATTAAAGAAAATAACCCAATGATCTTTGTATCAATACCAAAACTTGCTAGCCAGAAGTTGATAGTAACACTACTTAAAAGCAAACTCATACCACACATAAAGCCGTATAAACCAACTTTCATAACATTCTTTCTTCTGTATATTGATAG
>JAHZKS010000038.1 GCA_022600235.1 Alphaproteobacteria bacterium
ATTTTCAATCTCCTGCATCTTGTATCTATCTATTCTCTTTTTATATCCAGCAAAATATAAAACCCTACTTCCTGCATCTCTAAAAGCTTTGCCTATAGAGAATAATACTGCATTTCCAAGCCCTCCTCCTACAAGCATTACATTCTCATTGGATTTAATCTCTGTAGGTTCACCTGTAGGCCCCATAAGAACTACTGGCTCACCTGGTTTTAAAAATCTACACAAATCAGACGAACCACCCATTTCAAGCACTATAGTAGATATAAGCCCATTTCCTTTATCAACCCACGCACCAGTTAGAGCAAGCCCTTCCATAAGTAAAGTTGTTTTCTCCTCTCCAACTTCCTTCTTTATAGAAAACTGGTCATAGTTCTGCAACTTATAAAATTGTCCCGGTTGAAAAGCATTTGCAGCCATAGGCGCCTTAAAAATAATCTCCACTATGTTTGGAGTTAGAATATTTACTTTATGAACATTTGCTAAAATTTTATTATTTAGTTTCTCAAAAAACTCTGCGCTATTAGCTGTTTCTCCTTTAGATAATATTTTCGATATAGATTTATAGTGATTCTTTGCACTGGCCATAGCCTTGACCACATTTCCTTTATATTTTGGATGCAAATCTCCAAATATACTTACAGAAGAATCTCCCTTTGAAAGAAACACACCATCTCCTAAAATCTTAAAATACCTTCCGTCCATTTCAAAATGCTCAGGATCCTCCTTATTCAGCACAGTATTAGGGTTTGTACCAGTTGCAACTAATAGAGTCCTTGCAGGCAATGTTACCATATTATTCTCAATAGAAAACTTAATGCCACTTATATATTCAGATCTATCTAAAAGAATTTCTTTAGGAATAGCGTGCTCAACAAACTCTATACCTTCCTTAAAAGCATAATCTACTTCTTCTACATTCAATCTATAGCTTGGAGACTCCTTTATCCCTTTTCTATAAACAACTTTAACACCTCCCAAACTTTGTATGATTTTTACAAAATTTGGTTTACGACCCTCTAATCGTGCATTTTCTCTTTCTCTTTTAAATAAGGATGCATGATCAAGAAACTCTTTTGCTATTTCTTTGTCTAATATATTCCAAGATTTCTCAACATTGTCTTTCCCATAAACTTTTACCAACTCAATATGCCTAGAACTAAATTTTTCTACTTGCCTTACGTAATAACTCATAGACTCTGTTGCCGTATCTATAGCAGTAAGTCCTCCCCCTATCACAATAATAGGCAATCTTATCTGTAGATTGACCACTGAAGATTTTTTTGCAGCACCAGTAAGCTGAAGACTCATCAAAAAATCTGAAGCACTTCTGACTCCAATAGACAAAGCATTGGGAACATCTAATACATTAGGTTTACCGGCCCCAATAGCAAGCGCTATATGATCAAATCCTAAATCAAAAGCAGAACTATAATCAATATTACTGCCGAAACGCACACCTCCAAACATCCTGAAATTTTTGTTTCTTTCTAAGATCAACCGGATTATTTTTAAGAAATTCTTATTCCACCTAACAGTAATCCCATATTCAGACACTCCTCCGAACCCATAAGGTATTCTTTCATCTAAATCATCACAAATACTATTAATATTTTTTATAGGTGCAAAATCTACTCTATTACCAAACGCGTCTACTCCTGAGATTTCTGGCTCTAGATGTTCTATTTTTAACCCATCAATACCAACTACACAGTGCCCCTCTGTCAACAAATAATGAGCAAGAGTAAAACCAGCAGGCCCCAAACCTGCTACAAGCACCTTTGATCCTGTACTTTCCTTAGCAATATGATCTTTGATTTTCAATGGGTTCCATTGAGTAAGAAGTCTATATATCTCAAAACCCCAAGGAAGATTTAAAACATCCCATAAAGTACCAGTTTCTATCTTTGGGATATCAACAGAATCTTGTTTCTGGTATATACAAGACTTCATACATTCATTACAAATACGATGCCCAGTTGCAGCAATCATCGGATTATCTATAATTGCAGCAGCTAAAGAGCCTATATGGTGATTTTGAGATTTTAGCAAATTCATCTCAGAGATTTTTTCTTCTAGTGGACACCCTTGAAGATCTTCACCAAATATATTCTTTTTTATAGAAATCTCCCCAGTATCTATATTTTTCTCATTTAACCCTTTAGAACATGAATCTTTCTCCATTTTATGGCAATGTATACAATAATGAGATTCATCAAGAACTTCTTTTAAACCATACTTTTTACTTGTAAGAGAAAATCCGTCCCTATGATCTAAATCTTTTTCATTAGACCTTAAAATATTAACACCATTTACGCTTTCTTCATCTAAACCTAAGTCTTTTACTCCTTCATATTTTTCCGGAACCTTAAATAGCAACCAATCTTTATGATATCCCTTTCCTTCATATGAAAGAGATGCCCATGCAGAATATTTAGATAAGACATCTAATTCATCTTTGTGATCTTCTTTATTATCAAGTAATTTAATTACAACATTAGAAAAGTTAAGCTCATTAAATTCTGATCCTAGAATTTCTTGCACTTTATAACGGCATTTTTCTACATCAAAATCCTTCCAATCTTCAGATTTATAATCTCTAAGCGATTGCCTCTGTACGAATAATCTTTTGCATTTATATATATTCTCTAATTCTTTCTCATGTGACTTCAGCTTGTTTAACTCCTCTTGAATACAAAACATCTCAGACAAAAACTCATCCAGATAAGGTGCATGATCTATGATAAAAGTGGAGTAAGCCTTTTTAGAAATTTTATGATTTCTAGCTTCTTGTAGATTAGAATGTAATTCAGAATTCTTATTTAGAAGAAAATGATTATAGGCATCATCTATTTTTTTTAGACCTTCATGATAATATAGATCTTTAAATGTTATGCCAAATGACAATCTCAAATCATTCATAATGTAATGTATTTGAAATTAAAGAATAAAGTTAGAAAGGTCTTTTTTCTCTGCAATATTGCCAAGCTTATCCTTAACAAACTTAGCATCTATCAAAACTTTTTTTCCTTTATACTCAGTAGCTCTAAAACTGATTTCTTCAAGCAACTTCTCCATTATTGTATGCAATCTTCGTGCACCAATATTCTCAACATTCTTATTCACCAATGTTGCAATAGAAGCCAGCTGTTCTATACCATCTTTTTTAAATTCAAGTTCAATCTCTTCTGTCTCCATCAAAGCTTTATATTGTTTAACAAGACTTGCATCTGGTTCTTCTAAAATTTTTATCATGTCTTCTTTTGTAAGATCATGCAATTCTACCCTAATAGGCAGTCTACCTTGAAGCTCAGGAAGTAAATCTGAAGGTTTAGAAGTATAAAAAGCACCAGAGCTAATAAACAAAATATGATCAGTTTTTATATGTCCATATTTAGTAGAAACTGTTGTACCTTCAATAAGTGGTAATAAATCACGTTGTACACCTTCCCTGCTAATATCTCCACCTTTTGAATTTCCACTACCAGATGTGATCTTATCTATTTCATCAATAAAAACTATACCATCATTTTCCGTTAGATCTATTGACTCTTCAATGATTTTATCTTCATCTAAAAGCTTATTAGATTCCTCTTCTATAAGAATTTTGTAAGAATCCCTAACCTTCATCTTTTTCTTAACAACCTTTTTATCCGACCCAAGTGCTTTGCCTATCATGTCCCCGATGTTAATTACTCCCATTTGGCTTCCAGGCATACCAGGCATGTCAAAAGTGGGCACAGAAGATTTCGGACTTTCTTGAACATTAATTTCAATCTCCTTATCATCCATTTCACCCTTACGTAACATTTCTCTAAACTTATTACGAGTAGCATCTGATGAATTTTCTCCAACTAAAGCATCGAGCACTCTTTCTTCCGCAGCTTTTCTCGCTTTCTTATGTTGAGATTTACGACTCCTAGTTTTTACTATGTTTATAGAAATTTCTACCAAATCTCTAATTATAGATTCAACATCTCTACCAACATAACCTACTTCCGTAAATTTAGTAGCTTCAATCTTAATAAACGGTGCACTTGCAATTTTTGATAATCTACGTGCGATCTCGGTTTTACCAACCCCTGTAGGTCCTATCATCAAGATATTTTTTGGCATAATTTCATCTTGCAATTCTACAGGAACAGCCTTTCTTCTATACCTATTACGCAGAGAAATTGCCGCAGCTGCTTTTGCTTCATTCTGTCCAACTATATACCTATCTAGCTCAGCTACTATCTCCTGAGGTGTAAGAGAGTTCTTTAGCTCTATTAGAGCCCTATTTTTATCTTTTTCTGTCATTCTTATAAAGTTTCTACAGTTATATTATGATTTGAGTATATACATATATTTGCAGCAACACCCATAGCTTTTTTTACGATATCTTTAGCATCACACCCATCTACATCCATAAGGGCACAAGCAGCAGCTTTTGCGTAAGATCCACCAGATCCTATAGCTGCGATGCCATCTTCTGGTTCTAAAACATCTCCATTACCTGTTAAGATAAAAGATGAGTCTTTATCTACCACAATCATCATTGCTTCCAACTTTCGCAAATATTTATCTGTTCTCCAATCTTTTGCTAGCTCAACACAAGCACGAGTTAACTGATAATTATATTTCTCTATTTTCCCTTCAAGCATCTCATATAATGTTAACGCATCTGCAGTAGAACCTGCAAAACCCGCTAATATTTTTCCATCAGCCATTGTTCTAAGCTTTTTTGCTGTAGACTTGAAGATGGTATTACCCAGAGAAACCTGACCATCTGCTGCTATTGCAACATTTTTGCCCTTACGTACTGATAGTATTGTTGTACCATGTAGAGTCATAATCATCCTTGTTGATTTAAATCAAAAACTGATCTAATAATAATGTCATATTACGCAATTTTTGCAAGATTTTTATTGATATACATAAGACACATCAAATAATAAAAACGCTCATCAATGCACACTTTAGAATCAGATGTTAAAATCTCTATAGAGCTCTTGGAAGATCTAAATACATTAGATTTGATGGATCTTTGTGATGCTACTGAAGCAACTATGAAAGAATCTAAGAATTTTAATATAGGGTCTAGAAAATGGAATAATGCGATAAGAGAAACTTTTGAATCTTACTTCAAAGGAATTATGCTTATCCCAGAAAGAAAAATTATAGTAGGACGAATAGATTCCACGATATCATCTTCTTTGCAAATACTAGAGCCACATCCTTCAAACGAAACATCAAACTTTATCATTTCAATTGAGAACGTATTTGTAGCACCATGGGCTAGAAAGATAGGTATGGCAAAAAGAATGATGCTGTTCGCAGAAAAATACGCAAAAGAAGGTGGATATAAAGCAATAAAATCTAGCATTCCTTCGACAAAGAAATCTGCTATGCGATTATATCAAGCTTGTGGATATAGAGAATGGGGAATTATGGAACAATATGAATTAGTAGATAACAATATAGTCAGCGGACATTTTTACTCTAAATCAATCTAATAAAGGACCAATATGAGAATTTATGACACAAACAATGTATTTGCTAAAATTTTAAGAGAAGAATTGCCTTGTAATAAAATATATGAAGATGATCACGTTTTATGCTTTGAAGATGCATCAAAATCAGCTAAAACTCACTGGCTTGTTATACCAAAAACACATCATACTTGTTTTCATGAATTTATATCAAACTCTAAAGATGAAGTTATATCTGCATTCTTTAAAGCTATAAAAAAAATCACAGAGGATAACGGGTTAGATAAATTTGGATATAAACTTGTAACAAATAATGGAGAGAATGTTGGACAATCTGTTTTTCATTTTCATATGCATATTTTATCAGGAGAGAAAATGAATCACTTATAAATTAAGATGGTGCCATCAGTGAGAATTGAACTCACGGCCCCTTCCTTACCAAGGAAGTGCTCTACCACTGAGCTATGACGGCATTAATGATGCAGTTGAAATATCTATAATTTTTGAATAAAAAAGTCAATTCATATAATATATTTATGACGAATAAAAAGAAAGAGAACAATAATAAAACTACAAATAAGAAAAAGGCTTTGGCTGATGCATTGCGAATTAATCTCCTTAGAAGAAAAAATAAATCACAAGATAGAAACAAATCCTAGCCAAGTTTTCCATTTGATAGTAAATTGTATGCAAATTAATAATAAATATTGAAGAAACATGCTTTTATCAGACAAAACCATTATAGAATTAGTAAAATCCCATAATATGATTGAACCTTTTATCAAGGATCAAAACAGATATAACTCAAAGAAAGAGAAAATAATATCCTACGGGCTTTCTTCATACGGATACGATGCAAGAGTCTCCGATGAATTTAAAGTTTTCACCAATATAAATTCTGATGTTGTAGATCCAAAAAATTTTGCTGCTACCGGGTTAGTAGATAAGAAAGGTAGTGTTTGTACAATTCCTCCAAACAGCTTTGTACTAGCTAGAACTATAGAGTATTTTCGTATACCAAAAGATGTTATGGTAATTTGTGTTGGTAAATCAACATATGCACGTTGTGGAATAATAGTAAATGTGACTCCACTAGAACCAGAGTGGGAGGGACATGTAACTCTAGAATTTTCAAACACAACACCTCTACCAGCAAAAATATATTCTAATGAAGGAGCATGCCAATTTATATTCTTACGTGGTGATAAAGAATGTTTGAAGTCTTATAAAGACAAATCTGGAAAATATATGAAACAAATTGGAGTAACTTTACCTGCGATGTAATCCGTATATGAAGAAACTACATATCATTGTCTTATTTTTTCTACTAACTTTTACTTCTTTTGCAGTTGATAGTAAGCTCTTATATCAAATAAAAGACGATATAATACTTGGTAGCCCTAGTGCCCCTATCACAATAATTGATTATTCTTCTTTTAGCTGCCCAAGTTGTGCCTCATTTCACAATGCAGTATTTAAAGATCTAGAAGAACATTACATAGACAAAGGGACAGTAAAATTAATTTTCAGAAATTATCCATTAAGGTCTATAGATTTAAAAGCTGGGGCAATACCGCTATGCGCACCAAAAGATAAATTTTACACTTTTGTAAAGGTGTTATTTAAAACTCAAAAAAATTGGTACTCTGAATCTTCACACCAACTTGAAACATTAGAAAACATCTCAAGGTTAGGTGGTCTATCTGGAAAAAAAGTGCAAGAATGCTTTAATAACAAAAAAATAGAAGATAAAATAGTCGCATCACGCCACTCAGCACAAACTGAACTTGGTATAAATTCTACGCCTACTTTGATTATAAATGGTAAAATTTATAAAGGAGCGTTTGAACGAAAAAAA
>JAHZKS010000039.1 GCA_022600235.1 Alphaproteobacteria bacterium
AAATTTTTTATTAATTTTTTCTTCTTATTTTAGTTTTGCCTTATGTCTTGCATGATGGAGGCTTCAAAAACATTCGTACTCCACATTTCAAAGTTCATCTGCTTAGAGGGTTTTTTAGTGTAGGAGGGTCTTTGTGCTTTATGTATGGATTGCAGTTTGTGAAGTTGCTTGATGCAACTGTTTTGCAAAATTTTGAGCAAGTTATTCTAGTTGTAGTGGGAATTGTTTTTTTTCATGAAAAGATGTCTAACACAAAAATAGTATGCATTATTATGAGTGTTATAGGAGTGCTCATTATAATGAATCCTAATATTTTATATATGAGTGATGTAAAATTAACATCTATGAAGATAAATCATGGATACTTCTTTATATTGTTAGCGACAATTTTTTGGGTTTGTAACAACGTTGTTATTAAAAAACTTGGTCAAAAAAGCACAAATAAAGCTCAGCTTTTTTACTTGATGTTGTTTTCTTCTATTTTTGCATATCCAGTCGCATTTTTAGAATGGAATTCTTTCAGTCTACTTGGAGTCAGCATTCTACTTCCATCAGATTTTGTTAGTATATTCGATATTGGCATTTCTATAACTAACATAAAATTTATTTTATTTATGTCGTTATGTTACTTGATACATAGCGTATCTTTGTTTAATGCATTTAAGTTTGGTGAATTCTCTGTAGTGATGCCTTTTGTTTACTTTAAGCTTGTATGGGCAGGAATATTTGGCTATGTGTTGTTTTCGAGTACCCCTCAATATACTTCTTGGATAGGGTATTTGCTGATTACAATCGCAGGGTTCTTGCTTATGAAGAGAGAAATCAGACGTCGTAGAAATCGTATAAATGACAGTGTATCATAGAGGATGGGGTACGATTATTGGGTAACCGCACCCCAAGGAGAGGTGTGAGGTATTATCAAATGAAACTTTGATTAATACCTGCTCATATAATATCAAAAAAAAAATAAAAGAATATAGGTAGAAAATACTAGGTTTTGAATTTAAATCTTATTTTTTTCCAAAAACATCTAATATAAAAGCATATTTCTTTGCTAGTTCTTTATATGCATCAAACCTTCCAGATTTTCCTCCGTGCCCTGTATCCATGTTTGTTTCAAATATTAGTATATTGGAATCTTGCTTGAGTTCTCTTAGTTTAGCAGCCCATTTGGCTGGCTCCCAATATGTGACCCTAGGGTCATTGAGGCCTCCTAATATATATAGTGAAGGATAGTTCTGTGGTTTTACATTATCATACGGAGAGTATGATTTTATATATTCAAAAAATTCTTTCTTCTTTGGGTTTCCCCATTCTTCAAATTCACCTGGTGTAAGTGGTAAGCTATCATCTAGCATAGTATTTAGTACATCTACAAATGGTACGTCTGCAATTGCGGCTTTGAAAAGTTCGGGCTCTTCATTGATTGCGGTTCCTATCAACATACCTCCAGCGCTTCCACCGGAAATAGCTATATTTCCTTCAGATGTATATTGTTTCTTTGCTAGAAATTTTGCTATGTCTATGAAGTCATTGAAAGTTCTTCTTTTATTAAGGAACTTTGCAGATTCATACCAATCGAAACCCATGTCGTCACCGCCTCTAATATGGCCGATAGCATATACAAAACCTCTATTTAATAGTGATAATGAATTGGTATTGAATGTAGGTGGTACAGAATGTCCGTATGAACCATACCCATATAGAAATAAAGGATTTGAACCATCTTTTTTGAACAAAGATTTTTTATATACTAAAGATACAGGTACTTCTACCCCATTTTCTCTTGAGGGGACCATTACTCTCTCTGCATGGTAGTCATCTTTATTATATCCTGAAGGTATTTTTTGTACTTTAATTGTATTTAATTTTTTTGTAGAGAAGTCATATTTAAACATTGTTCCTGGTGAGACCATAGATGTATAGCCTATGAATATTCCATCATCATCGCTGCAAGAATAAGAAACTCCTGCAGAATAAGATGGGTCAGGGAAGTGTACAACTTCTTTATCTTTTATCGAATAATTATATATGGATATTTTAGGTAAGCCTTTTTCTTTTGTTTGGATTACTAAATGATTGTCATATAGGTAACATCCGGTGAGGTACACATCATCTCTGTGAGGGATAATTTCTTCTGCATTAGTATCAAAATTTTTATGATTATCTGTACGTGCAAGTCTGAAATTCTTTCCTTTATCATTGGTCTCTACATAAAATTGTCCATGCATGTGGTCTACAGAACATAAATGGTCTTCTTTTCGTGGTATGTATAGATGAATTTTATGTGATAAGTCATCAGACTTTATGTAATGAACTTCTGTAGAAGTATTACTGGATGTTTCTAGAATGATAAATTCTCTATCTGTGGTTTTCCCGATTCCTATGCGAAAGACATGATCTTTTTCATGGTATAGTAAAATATCTTTATCTTGTTTTGTTCCAAGTTCATGGTAATAAAGTTTATTTGCTCTCCATTTATCATCTAGCTTTGTATAATAAAAACCTTTACCCGTTTCATTCCATACAGCTCCTCCAATGATGTTTTTTAACTCATCGTTTAAAAAAGTTCCTGTATCTAGATTCTTAATTTTTAGTGTGTAATGTTCATCTCCTTTTGTGTCTACAGAATAAGCCATTAAATTCTCATCTGGGCTTATAGACATTGAGCCTACACGGAAGTATTTCTCACCTTTTGCTTCTTTGTTTTTATCTAAGATGATTTCTTCTTTTTCGCCTTCTTTCTTCCTTGCTTGTATAGAATAATCGGATTTCTCTTTGGTAATAGTATAGTAGTAATAGTTTTTGTCTCTCATGGGTACAGAGACATCGGCTAATTGTATGCGTCCTATACATTCTTTGTAAAGTTTCTCTAGTAGCTCTTTTTTTGGTTTAAAGAATTCTTCAGCATAGCTATTTTCTGATTTTAAATGATCTAATACTGATTTATCTTGTACTTTTGGCCAATTAAAATCCCTAAGCCAATGGTAGCTATCTACTAGTTCACATCCGTGTATGGAATACTTATATGCTTTTTTTTGCGCAACAGGTGGCAAGGTGTTAATCATTCTTACCTCTAAGTGGCGGGAGTGACGGGACTCGAACCCGCGACCTCCTGCGTGACAGGCAGGCGCTCTAACCGGGCTGAGCTACACCCCCGAAATGTAAGTTAGTCACACAATTATTTATATTATTTATTTTAATAAGTAAAGTAATTTATGCTATTATTATCAGATAGAGTTCTTCTGAGGTGTTTATATATTTTCATCACCCGAATCTAATCCTACTAAATCACTATCGATATCAAGGTCGGAGTTATCATCATACTCATCGATTTTCATAATATGTGGATCGGTTGGTTTTGTGAGTGCATCAAGTAGCCAGTAGCTTTTTAACAAAGAAATGGTTTTTACAATGATTTCTGGACTAAAAAAATAAAGCGCAGTTTTAAGAAATCCTAATGTGATATGTATTTGTTCTTGATAAGGGCCTGAATTTAATTCCCTATTTAAACAAATTAATGCAGTCAAAATATTACTAGCTATTGTTGCATGAGGAAGATTAAAAATTGTACCACTTTTTAAAAGGCTAAAACCTATCTCAATTGCGCATTGTATTGCTACAGGATTCCCTGAGAGTAAATTTGTATGAAGATTAAGGTTGTATATTGTTGTTGTAATTAAAGAGGTTAGTGCTGTGGGTTCTAAGTGGTTTATATTGAAATGTTTTGCTGTATTTGTTAAATCTTCTAGTAATTTAGCAAGAGGTTTGTCTTGAGATCTTGCAACATCTAGTACTCCTGCAAGAAAATGTGCTACTCCCAATGTGGTTGTATATTCGCTTAGGTGAGTTTTATAATTATAACCAAAAAGTGCGATTAGATGATCAAGTGTTTTTTCAATTGTCCAAGAGTTTTCTATTGCAAATCCTAAAGATCTTGATCCTGGGTTATTGAACTTTGCAGAAAATGAGCCCTTCTTTGGTGAGCTTGCTTTACACATATAGTCTGGAGCTGAATATGCGGGCCTGTCCCAATGTGTATAAGCGCAGCTGCGAACTTCCGTCATAATAAATATCTATATATAAAAAGCCTGATAGTTATAAGACACAAAAAACGGTTAATAAAGTGTTATTTATAATAATGATACACATTTTTGTATTAAAAAGAAATATAAATTTCCTTTTAATGTCTTTAGTAATATAATGATTTTAGAGGATTAAAATTTATGTTGCTGTGAAACTTTTTATTCTAACATCATTAGTATTTTTCGCTTTGGTTTCTAATTTAAGTTATGAATCAATCGCAAAATCTTTGTTTTTTAGTGCATTATCTTTATGGATATATTCTAAATTCTTTTCGCATCTTTCAAATAAGATATCTATTAAGCTTTCCCCTAAACTTATTTTATATATTTTTTGGCTGTTGAAAGAAGTGCTGGTTTCTGCATTTTCTATCATTGGGATCGTTATATTTAAAAGATCAAAAAATATACGTCCTGTATTAAAAACTTTAAAGGTAAAAACAAATGATACAGAAGGTACGATTTATGGCAATTCTATTACTATAACTCCAGGAACTCTTACAACTAAAATTGATGATAGTAGTTTAAAAATTCATTCTATTAGCAACAGTCACTATGAAAATTTAGTGCAGAGTAAGATGCTATCAAAAATTCAGGGAAGCCAAAGATGATTTACATTGCACTTTCCATATTATTTCTAGCAATTGCTTTGATGTTAATTCGCATTATAAGGGGTAAAAGCGCATTGTCCAAGATGGTATCGGTAAATTGTATTACTTCTTATATCGTTGCGTTTGTTGTGTTACTGACATTAATCAATGACGATAATAAATATTTCTTGGATATTGCAGTTGTTTATTCTGTTCTCGGGTTTATTTCCAGCGTAGCATTCCTTAAATACTTAATTCATAGAAAACAGTAATGGAATATTTTGGTTGGGGTTTGATTTTCATAGGTTGTATTTTTAATTTATTGAGTGCAATTGGATGTCTGAAAATTACAGATTCCTATACAATGATTCATGCTGCTGGAATTGGAGACTCATGTGGCACTCCTATAATTTTGTTTGGAGTAATTTTTGTTTCTGGTTTTAATATCTTGTCTTTTAAGATCTTACTATTGGTTGCTATGGTGATTTTGTTATCTCCAACAGCTACCCATGCGTTAGCAAGGGCAGGACTGGAAGAGGGGCAGAGAAAATGAATTTGGTTTTGGATTTATCTATATTATCGCTGATATCTATAATAGCTATTTACATTGTTAGCAGCAGTAGCCTTTTGCACACAGTAATCTTTTCTTCTGTGTTTAGTTTGTTATGTGCACTTGTATATTTGCTTATGGCAGCTCCAGATGTAGCTTTAACAGAGGCATCTATTGGTGCGTGTGTGACAACTTGTTTTTTGTTAGCTTCGTTGAAGTATTTAGATGGAAAGATGTTAGCAACCAAAGTTGACTTTTTCGCTCTTAGTTTATGTGTAGTGTTGTGTGGATTGCTATGTTATGGGGTGATGGATTTTCATGTTTACAGGAGATTATGGGATATTTATTGTCAGGAGATAACAGGCAACAGAAATTTTTCATGATCATAGGTCCCAGACGTTCTGGTAAAGGTACGATCAACCGTGTATTATCAGAAATGATAGGTCAACA
>JAHZKS010000040.1 GCA_022600235.1 Alphaproteobacteria bacterium
ACATTATGCATATCAATTTAAAGAAATTGCAACACTTCAGGCTAACAAAACAATAAAAATCAGAAACTATAATATTAGCTTAAAGAAAATTGATTACTCAAAGATAAATAACTACCTCTCCAGAAAAGCTACTATAGAGATTTCAGAGAATAAAAAAACTTTAGGAATTATTTATCCAGAAATCAGATTCTATCCTATAGAAAAAACATTCACCATAGAAAGTGGGATACTACATATAATAAAAGGAGATATTTATGTAACATTAGGAGAACTCAATAAAGATAAAATATTAATTGAGTTTCAATTCAAACCATTCATATATTTATTATGGATTGGAAGTGGTTTAATGTTTTTTAGCATATTATTATATTTTATATTTAAATATGGTTACCCTAAAATCCTACGCAAAACTTAATCTGTTTTTACATGTAACCGGCAAAACCGATGATGGCTACCATAACTTAGATAGTATGGCTGTTTTTGCAGAAGATTTATATGATACAATTACCATTAAAGAGTCTACAGAGAACATCACTGAGGTCACAGGTAATTGGACAGAGAATTTAGTTGGTACAAATATAGTAGAAAAGGTACTAGAGAGTTTCTCATTCATCACATCTATCCCAAAATTTCATATTAAGATTTATAAAAACATACCAATAGGCTCAGGCCTCGGTGGCGGGTCTTCTAATGCGGCAGCGGTAATAAGATTTTTAGTTAAAAACTTTAAACCGAAAATCTCTGAAGATAATCTTATAAATTGCTGCAAAAATATTGGTGCCGATGTTACGCCATGCTACTACTCAAAGAGATTATACTTTAATGGTATCGGAGAAAAAATATCTTTAATAAAAGAACTACCTGAATTATATGGCGTCATTTTATACCCTAGCTTATCTATCACTACAAAAGATATCTTTATGAAAGGATTCCGAAATTTCGAAGAAAATATTGAACATGTATATAATTTTCAAAATCATAAACATCTATGGGAATATCTTTCACTCACTAGAAATAGTTTGTTCCAAAATATAGGTAGTCATAAAACAATATTAACAAAAATTATACATGAAATAAAAAGCCTAAGAAATTGCAATGTTGCGAGAATGACTGGTAGTGGTTCGGCATGTTTTAGATTATTTGAAAATAAAGAAAGTGCTTCTTCTGGAGCTAAGACTTTACAAAAGCAATTTCCAGAGTACTCTATTTATGTTACTAAATTAATATAAATTATTTTATGTTTTTACTTGGAAGAAAGAGAGAAGCAAATGCTTTATATCCCAGCTTCTTTACTAGAATCATAGCCTCTGTAATTGATATAGCAATTGCCACAATAGTTATAATACCGATTTGCAATGTTATATATGGGTTTGTATACGATGGACTGCCTCCAAGCAAAGAACTGGGCCAAATCATGGCTAAATCATATGCAGGTGCAAAAACTTTCGAAGAAGCTCAAACGAATTTAGAGAATGACGAAGAATATCAAGTCTTCATGCATCTACACGGATATTTTGATATATTTATTGAACAATCTATACAAGTTATAATATTAGGAATATTAATTCTAGGATTCTGGCTGAATACACAATCTACGCCAGGGAAAATGTTATTTTCAATCAAGATTGTAAGTAACACAAATTTAAAAAAACCAAGTTTGATTCAGTATATTATCAGATTATGTAGTTACCCAATATCAATATTGCCTTTTGGGTTGGGATTATTTTATATATTATTAAACAGCAAAAATCGTGCACTACATGATGTAATAGCAGGTACACTTGTAGTATCAGAAAAACACCTAAAGTAGTAACGTGATAAATAAGAAAAAAATAAAATATGGAGTATTTGGGTTAGGGTTATCAGGCACCTCTACAATAGATTTCTTGATAAAGCGCAAAAAAGAATTTATTGCATGGGATGACAAACCTGATAATAGAGAACAACTAAAAGAGAAAAATCTAGATTGCAACCTAATACCAATTAATGATCCTAAGTGGAAAGAAATAAATACTTTAATTCTTAGCCCTGGTGTACCTCTATATTTTCCTAAACCTCATCCAATAGTGAAAATAGCAAAAGAGAATAATATAGAAATAATATGCGATATCGAATTATTCTATAGGTCCTTCCCAAAAAATACTTATATAGGAATTACAGGTACAAATGGGAAATCTACTACCACTGCTCTTATAAAACATATTCTCGATGATAATAAAATAGCATGTGAGATAGTTGGAAATATAGGAAAGCCCATACTAAAATCTCAACCAAAGAAAAGTGACATCATAGTGGTCGAGATTTCATCTTTCCAATTAGATTTACTCAAAGACACAAAGTTTGATATAGCTATATTATTAAACATTACAAAGGACCATTTAGACCGACATGGTAGCATGGAAAATTATATTGATGCAAAATATAGAATCTTCTCCGGACAAACAAAAGGAGATATTTCAATAATCAATATTGATAATGTGAACACAAAAACACTCTGTAAAAAATTGGAGAAAGACACAAAATCAAAACTGATAAAATTTTCTACCGATGAAAGGATTGTAAATGGAATTAGTGTGATAAACAATACGCTCTATCAAGATAATACAGCAATAAGCGAATTGAATCTCCCCCCTTCTTTGCAAGGAAAACATAATCAAGAAAATATTATATCTGCCTATTCAGCCATTTTATCTGCAACTAAAATTTCCGCAAAGAAAATACTATCATCACTTTCTACATTCCAAGGACTAAAATATCGTATGGAATATATTGGGGAAAAACATGGAATAAAACTTATTAATGATAGTAAAGCAACTAATTTTGAGTCCTCAGAAAAAGCATTAAAAACTTTTGATAATATATACTGGATTGCAGGCGGTATAAAAAAAGAAGGAGGCATTGATGGAATAGAGCATTTCAAAAATAAACTAGCACATGTTTTTCTCATTGGTTCTTCTGAAAAAGATTTTGCAGAAACACTAAAAAAACACTCTATACCTTACAGTTCCTCTCATTCTTTAGAAAACGCTTTCAAACACGTATTAGACATGGCAAAACAGTCTACTTCTACTAACAAAACATTGCTATTCTCTCCAGCTGCTTCATCTTTTGACCAATGGAAAAATTTCGAAGAAAGAGGTGCATATTTTACAAAACTAAGCAAAAAATTTATAGATGATTAAAGATAATATAATTTCTACTAAATTTCTTGGTAAATTCTCTGAGAATCTTGCAGCCTTGTTTCTGACAATGAAAGCTTACACCATACTCAATATGCGTTATAAACCTCCTACAGGAGAAATTGATATTATAGCAAGAAAAGGAGAGTGTTTAATATTTATAGAAGTAAAATCTAGGATAAAATTAGATATGAGCTACAATATTATAGGTAAGAAGCAAATATCTAGGATAAAAAACTCTGCAATGTTTTACCTCAAAAAGAATAAACGCTACAATAATTATGATATTAGGTTCGATCTTATAATAATCTCAAATTTTTTTCGCATACAACATATTAAAAATGCTTGGTAAATATATAAAAAAAATAAAAAATAATTTATTCGTTAAAGGAATAATCAAGCTATTAGATGACCATGGATTTGAGCATGCAGGCTACATAGCTTTTTTAAACCTATTCTCAATACTACCTTTATGCATCATTCTACTATCTTTCATAGGTCTGCTATACGAAACCGAATTAGGAATCAAAATCATCAGAAGCGTTATTAAACTATTACCCGACTATGCTTTGTCTGTAGTAGGGCCACAAATTGACTCTATTTTTACAAAGCCATCCATACACCTAATAAGTTTTGTATCATTAGGTGCAATATGGACTACATCTTCATCTCTAGAAGGAATGAGAACAATATTCAATAAGGTTTATAAAGTGAAATATAAACCCTCTTTTCTTATAACTAGAATAACCAGCATACTGCAGTTCCTACTATTAATAACATGTACATTATTCTCAATTGCAGCATTCATTATTTTGCCAAAAATAGTACATAAACTGGAAAATGTATTACACTACACACTTCCTACTATGGACCATCAATATAGTAATATTATCATAATGTGGATTATATCTATCTTAGTCATAGCAATGATATATTACTCCCTAACTAATAAAAAACTGACTTTTTTAGAAGTGCTGCCAGGTGCAGTACTAACATTAATATTATGGTATTTTAGCAGTTATATTTTGTCATACTACATTGCCAATTTAGCTGACTTTAATGTTCTTTATGGAGGGTTAACAGGAGTAATAATAATTCTAATATTCTTTTACATCGTGAATATCATATTAATATATGGTGCAATAATGAATTACCTATTCAAAGAAAAAAAACCAAAGGTCTTTATGATATATATTAATTTTTTCAATCAGATATTAAGCACTCTTCGGTTTAAAGAGAAGAGATAATATATACAAGATTAAACTAGATAATATAATAGAAGGACCTGAAGGGCTATCTATCATATAAGAGCCCATGATTCCCACAGAAACTGCTATTATCCCTATTACCACAGAAAACACCAACATTTGCAATGGAGAAGTACTGATATTTCTTGCTGTAGTTGAAGGTATAATTAGCATTGCCGCTATTAACATTACACCTACAATTTTTATTGATACTGCTATCATAAATGCTGTAATAAGCATGAATTCTAAGTTCATTCTTTTTAGGTTAATACCTTCTACTATTGCAAGGTCTTCATTGATTGACATGAGAAGCAACTTCTTCCACCTGAAGAATATCCACGAAAGCACAGACACAGAGCATATAAGGCTTAATTTTATTTCTGTATCATCTACTAGCAAAATATCACCGAATAAGTAAGAAAATATATCTACTTGAGTATTAGACATGATAAATGGAATAATAAATAAACCTAAAGCCAAAAACCCATAAGAAAAAATTACTATCAGAATATCGCTGATAGCTTCTTTATGCAGCAAAATAAGAAACACTGCAAACATCATACTAATGAACACAACAGCTATAGTAATATTAATATTTAAAATAAGCCCTAATACTATCCCAAGTATTGAGGAATGAGCTACAGCATCACCGAAATAAGGTATTCTTCTCCATAACACAATACAGCCCAAAGGACATAGAGAAGATACTATTACCACACCTGCAATAATTGAATATATTAGAAATTCGTTCATTTTATTTACTATGATGCTTATGTTTATATGTAGAGATCACATCTTCATCTTCTACAACAAATAAATTTTTATATAGTTTATCAGATCTTATATCTTTTGGAATACCAGAACAATGTACTGTCTTATTAAGACACATAACATTATCAGATGAACGCATTACAGTATGCAAATCATGAGAGATCATAATAATACTTTTTTTAAACTCTGAACGTATTTGATCAATCATCGAATAAAATTTTTTCTGAGCACTAACGTCTAGCCCTTGTATTGGTTCATCAAGAATCATCAGATCAGGGTCTCTAAGCAACACTCTCGCAAATAACACACGCTGTAATTCTCCACCAGATAAACAGTAAATCTGTTTATTTAATATATTATTTACCTTACTAATGCTTAGAATATTTTCAATCTCATTTAATGAAAAAATATCATTCCCATAAAAAGATAAAAACTTTTTCACAGTAATTGGCACAAGCCTATTCAGGTTAATTCTTTGTGGCATGTAACCTATTTTAATATTCTTACTTTTTATAATTTTCCCGTGAGAAGGATTCAATATACCAATAATTAATTTTGCTAATGTACTTTTACCCCCACCATTAGGTCCAATAATCGTTACAATCTCTCCAGCATATAGTTTGAAGCTGACATTACTTAATATTAGATTATTATCTCTTTGATAAGATATATTATTGCAATGAAGAAATAATTTCTTTTTCATATTGTTATAAATAAAAATATAGCCCCATAATATGAGGCTATAAATGAGATATACTAAAAATTATCATTCGATAATTAAGTTTGTGATATATCAGTAGTTACATCTTCTTGGTTAGGAGTAGCTTCGATAGATTGATCATCATAATCTCTTAGCATATATCCTCTACCCCAGACTGTTTCTACATAGTTTTTACCACCAGATGCTTCATAGAGTTTTCTTCTCAATTTACAAACAAAAACATCTATTATTTTTAGCTCTGGCTCATCCATACCACCATATAAATGGTTTAAGAACATCTCTTTTGTCAAAACAGTGCCTTTACGCATAGCAAGCAATTCTAGTATAGCATATTCCTTACTTGTAAGGTGTACTACCTTGCCGTCTACTTCCACAGTTCTACTGTCTAAGTTTACGCAAACTTTATCAAACCTTAACACAGACTCAGCATGTCCTTTTGATCTTCTAACAACAGCTTGAATCCTTGCAATTAATTCGCCTCTATTAAAAGGCTTAGTCAAGTAATCATCTGCTCCAAACCCAAGACCCTTGATTTTCTCTTCAGTGCCTGATAATCCAGAAAGTATAAGAACAGGAACCTTAATCTTCGCTGATCTTAACTTAAGTAATACTTCGTATCCATTCATATCAGGTAGCATTAGGTCTAGAATCACTATATCATAGTGATTATAAAGTCTACTGACTTCCAAACCTTCTTCACCACCTTCAACAGTATCACAAACCATCCCTTCGGAAGCAAGCGCAAGCTCTATAGACCTTGCCGTAGCACTGTCATCCTCAATCAGCAATACTCGCATATCTTCTATACCTCTATAAATATATTCCTTAATCTACATAATTAACATAGTACCGGTAGTTATACTATACAACAGCTTCTGCTAAATTAGAACATAAAAAAGCTTATTATTAAGAAAATATATTAAAATTACCACTGTATAAAGTTTCTTGTGCTTGTTAATCATTTGATAAGAAATTATCTGTATCATCTAGACATAAGGATTTTATAATAATAATTTTACAGAACGGGGTACAAATGTTATCTAAAAACTTAGAAATGGCTATGCAACAATCTATTGATATAGCTAAACAATATAAACACCCTCAGGCAACCATAGAACATTTGCTTCTTGCTCTAACCGAAGATCCAGATGCTAGCAGCGCATTACAAGCTTGTGCGGTGGATGTGAATGTAATCGCACATAAATTAACTGAACACCTTAAAAGTGTAGAGAAGAGTAAGTCAGAAAATTCTGCAGCAGATATAGCACCAAATATAACGTTCCAAAAAATTATTCACAGATCTGCCATACAAGCAAATTTGTCTGGTATTAGTAAAGACATATCTGGTATTAATGTTCTTGCAGAAATATTACTAGAAGCAGACTCATTTGCGTCACAACTTTTACACGAGCACAATATTACAAGGTTAGATATTATAAACTACCTAATACATGGTGAGAATTATCAAAATTTTGTAAAACAAAAAAACTCTGAAGAACCAAGTGTATTTATTTCAAAATCTTTTCAGTCCGACTTTTCAATGCCTTACACAGAAGATATGGACAAGGAAGAGCCTGAGGCATTAAAAAACTACTGCACAAACCTTAATAAGGTTGCAATGAAGGGTAAAATTGATGTCTTGATAGGTAGAGAAGAAGAGATTAATAGAAGTGTAGAAATATTATCAAGAAGAAATAAAAACAACCCATTGCTAGTTGGAGAACCTGGTGTAGGTAAGACAGCTATCGTAGAAGGATTAGCACATAAAATTGCACATCGTAAAGTACCAAAAATACTGGAAAACTCTGTTATTTTCTCTCTAGATCTAGGAGCATTACTAGCTGGTACCAGATATAGAGGTGACTTTGAGGAAAGAATCAAATCAGTCATTAAAGAGTTATCAGAATTACCAAACGCAATATTATTTATAGATGAAATACATAATATAATAGGAGCAGGTTCTACTAATGGAAATGCATTAGATGCAAGTAACCTATTAAAACCAGCTCTAGCACGTGGAGAAATAAGCTGCATAGGATCAACAACACATAATGAGTATTTCAAGTACTTTGCAAAAGACAAAGCTTTAGTTAGAAGGTTCCAACAAATTACAGTTGAAGAACCAACAACAGAATCTACAATAAAGATTCTAAATGGGCTTAGAACCTACTACGAGAAATATCATAATGTGCATTACACTCCAGAAGCTATTGAAGCATCAGTGACTTTGTCTAAAAGATATATAAATGACAAACAGCTACCCGATAAGGCAATAGATGTCATAGATGAAGCAGGGGCACACTTATCTATCGCAAATTCAACGAATAAGAAAATAGATGTACAGGTTACTGACATTGAAGAAACAATAGCAAAAATAGCTAAAATACCTGCCGTAAGTGTTACTGCTAATGAAGCAGATCAATTGAAAGACCTGGAATCAAAACTTAAATCACAAATATTTGGACAAAATGAAGCTGTTGATGGACTATGTTCTGCAATAAAGCTTTCTAGAGCAGGTCTAAGAAATGAAAAGAAACCTATTGGTTGCTATATGTTTACTGGACCTACTGGTGTAGGTAAGACTGAACTAGCAGTACAATTAGCACGAATAATGAATATGAACTTTATTAGATTCGATATGTCAGAATATCTAGAGCAACATTCTGTCGCAAAACTTATAGGTTCCCCTCCAGGATATGTCGGATTCGACTCAGGTGGATTATTAACGGAAGAAGTATCAAGACACCCATATTCTGTGCTTTTACTAGACGAGATTGAAAAAGCACATAAAGATATATATAACATTCTATTACAAGTAATGGATTATGGGACGCTAACAGACCACCAGGGAAAGAAAACATCATTCCATAATACAATTATCATACTAACAACAAATGCAGGTGCTAGAGTCTTGGCAAAATCACCTCTAGGATTTGATAGCGAAGGTAGCAATGACATAGACAGCAAAGTTGAGATTGAGAGAGTATTCTCCCCTGAGTTTAGAAACAGGCTGGATGCAATAGTACCGTTTGCACCATTATCCGAATCAATTGTAGAAAAAATCGCAGATAAATTCATCAAAGAATTTAAAGACCAACTGCAACTAAAAAATACTACTGTCACAATTTCTAAAGAAGCATATGAATATATATCAAAAAATGGATATGATCCTGTGAACGGCGCAAGAGTAATGGAGAAAGTGATTAATGATAAAATCAAACAACCTATTGCAAATGAAATATTGTTTGGCACATTAAGCAATGGAGGAAAGGTTACAATAGGCCTCAGCAAAGGTGAGCTCACATTTAAGACTGAAGGTAAAAAAGCACCAACTCCAAAGAAAACAATAGCTGCTAAAGGTTCTCAGAAAATATCTGAAGAAAATGTACAACAATAGAGAATATTAGAACTAATATCACATAAAAAAAGGCAGTCTAAAACAACTGCCTTTTTCTTTATTCTATTTATCTTTTTTATTTAGCTGAAGCTACCTTTTTTTCTGCACTAGCTGCAGTAGATTTTTTCTTAACAGAAGATTCTTTTGATGATGACTCATCTTTAGATTTTGATGTAGTATCTTTTTTTGTTTTCTCTGTTTTTAGCTTCTTAGATTGTTTATCTACTAGCTCTATTATACCCATAGGAGCTGAATCTCCATATCTAAAACCAAACTTAAATATCCTAGTATATCCACCAGCTCTCTTCTGAACTCTTGGACCTATGTCATCTACAAGTTTACGCACAATCTCTTGATCTCTTAGTATAGAATGAAGCTTTCTAATAGTATGTAAATCATTATTTTTCGATAAAGTAATGATTTTTTCTATGAAAGGCCTCAAAACTTTTGCTTTTGGCAAAGTAGTTCTTATTTGCTCATATTTAATCAAAGAAACTGACAAGTTTCTAAGCAAAGATTTTCTATGAGAACTTGTTCTATTTAGTTTTTTTAATCCCTTGCTATGTCTCATAATCTACTATCTATTAATGAAATGGATCTTCATGTTTCTTTGAAAGCTCTTCGATGTTCTCAATAGGCCATCCTTCTACTTCCATACCAAATTTTAACCCCATAGAAGCCAATACTTCTTTAATCTCATGTAAAGACTTTCTACCAAAGTTTGGAGTTCTAAGCATATCACCTTCTGTTTTTGTAACTAAGTCACCTATATAAGCGATACCTTCGTTCTTCAAACAGTTTTGTGATCTTACTGATAATTCTAATTCTTCTACCTGACGTAATAAGTTTTTGTCAAATGGAAGCTCTTCTTCTTGAGTCTCTTCTTCAACTTGCTCTTCTTCGAAATTCACAAATGATTGAAGCTGATCTTGCAATATTCTCGCAGCTAATCCAAGAGCTACATCTGGAGCTATTGAATCATCAGTATCAATTTTCATAATTAACTTATCATAGTCAGTAACCTGGCCCACACGAGCATTTTCAACGTGATAAGAAACACTTCTTACAGGGCTAAAGATTGAATCAACAGGAATAAACCCTATTGGAGCATCTTCAGGTCTGTTTTGAGATGCAGAAATATAACCTTTCCCAACTTCACAAGTAAATTGCATGTTTAAACTTGCACCTTTATCTAAAGTACAAATAATTTGATCTGGATTTAAAATCTCAACATCATGCCCTGTCTCTATCATTCCCGCAGTAACAATACAAGGACCTACAGCCTTCAAAGAAACCTGTTTTTTAGATGCTGATTCAATTTTAACAACAATATTTTTTATATTTAGGATAATATCAGTCAAATCTTCTGATACACCTTGTATAGAAGAAAATTCGTGCAATACACCTTCTATCTTCACAGCAGTAATAGCTGCTCCTTGCAAAGAAGAAAGTAATATCCTTCTCAACGCATTACCCAAAGTTATACCAAACCCTCTTTCTAAAGGCTCAATCACCAAAGACATATGCTGATCAGACTTCTTTTCACGATCTGATAACTTTATGCTTGGCTTGATTAATGAGTTCCAATTTTTTGCTAATACTACCACCTATTTTCTACCTATTAATATTTATAAAAAATTACACCCTTCTTCTTTTTGGCGCTCTACCACCATTATGAGCTATAGGAGTAACATCTTTTATAGAAGTAATAATAAAACCTATAGACATTAAAGCTCTTACAGCAGACTCTCTTCCTCCCCCAGGACCCTTAACTTCTACAGATACTGTTTTCATTCCATGCTCCTGAGCCTTCTTCCCAGCATCTTCAGCAGTCACCTGCGCTGCATAAGGAGTTGA
>JAHZKS010000041.1 GCA_022600235.1 Alphaproteobacteria bacterium
AGAGATGGTAATGCCAGGTGATAATGTGAAGTTGAAGGTATCATTAATAGCGCCTATAGCTATGGATGAAGGATTAAGATTTGCAATAAGAGAAGGCGGTAGAACAGTTGGAGCTGGTGTCGTCTCTAAAATTTTGAAATAGTGTAGTTGTTATGAGTAACCAGAGGATTAGAATTAGATTGCAGGCTTTTGATCATATGTTGCTTGATCAGGCTTCTAAAGAGATCGTGAGTACGGTTAAGCGTACTGGGGCAGAAATTAGCGGTCCTATTCCTGTGCCTACTAATATTGAGAAATACACTGTGATAAAAGGTCCTCATGTGAATAAGGATTCTAGAGAGCAATTTGAAATCAGAAAGCATAAAAGGCTGGTAATAATAGATTATTCTACTCCAGAAACTATTAATGCTCTTATGAAAGTAGATTTAGCTTGTGGAGTTGATGTTGAAATCAAAGTTGGTGCAAACGAATGAGTAGAGTAGGTGTAATAGCAAAAAAGATAGGGATGTCTGCGGTATTTAGTAGTGATGGCGCTAGAGTTCCTGTTACAATGCTTCAGTTAGACAATTGTCATGTTGTCGGAAAAAGGGAACAGTCTAGAGATGGCTATACGGCGCTTCAGGTTGGTGCTACGGATTTCAAAAATATCGCAAAGGTTTCTAAGCCTATGCAGGGTTTCTTCAAAAAGAATAATGTTTCTCCTAAAAAGAAAATCGCAGAATTCAGAGTTTCTGAAGGTGCAATGTTAGATGTTGGTTCAAAAATTGACGTAGATCATTATGTGCCTGGTCAATTTATTGATGTGAGCGGTACATCTATAGGTAAAGGGTTTGCTGGTGTTATGAAGAGGCATAATTTTGGTGGTCTTAGGGCTTCTCATGGTGTGTCTGTTTCTCATAGATCTCATGGTTCTACTGGTCAATGTCAAGATCCTGGTCGTGTTTTTAAGGGTAAAAAAATGGCAGGTCAGATGGGTAATGTAGGTGTTACAGTTCAGAATCTTAAAATTATATCCGTTGATAAGGAAAATGGAGTGATTTTAGTAAAAGGTGCTGTGCCTGGTTCGAAAAGTTCTTATGTTATTGTAAATGATGCTGTAAAAAGAGCTTTGCCAGGAGATGCTCCGTACCCTGGTGTAAAAAAATCAGAAAATGTTGAAGCTCCTATAGAGAATGTTGAAGTTCAAGAAAGTCCAAATATAGATTCTGCTGAATCAGTTGATGTAGTAAAAGATTCAGGAGTTTCAGAGGAGGCTTCTAATAAAGAAGATGAGAATAAACAGGTAGATTAAAGTGAAAGTAAAGATTTTAAATTTTGATAATAAAGAAGTTGGTACAGTTTCATTGGATCCTGCTGTGTATTCGCAAGAGGTGAGAAAGGATATACTTCATCGTGTTGTTGAGTGGCAGAGAGCTAAAAGTAGATCTGGTACTCATAAAACAAAAGGAATAAGTGAGATTTCTGGTACTACCAAAAAGCCATTTAAGCAGAAAGGTACTGGTAATGCTAGACAAGGTAGCTTGAGATCTCCTCAGATGAGAGGTGGTGCTGTGATTTTTGGACCAGTTGTTAGAGATCATGCTCATAAAATTCAGAAGAAAGTAAGGCTTCTTGCTTTAAAGATGGCTTTGTCTATGAAGGTTGCAGAGAAGAAGTTTGTTGCTTTGGAAAATTTAAACTTGTCTTCTCATAAAACAAAAGATTTATTAGGCAAGATATCAAAAATGGGATTAAATTCTCCTTTGATAGTTGGATTGGATAAAGATGCTGATAAGAATTTTATGTTGGCTTATAGAAATATAAAAAATTTAAACGCTATCCCAACTGGTGGTGTGAACGTGTACGATATTTTAAAGAGTGACCATTTAGTGCTTACAAGTAGTGCTATTAAGGAAATAACAGAGCAATTGAGTAAGTAGAGATGAGACAAGTAGAGTTATATGATGTAATTAGGTGTCCTATAGTAAGTGAGAAATCTAGTATTTTGTCATCTTACAGAAAATATGTGTTTAAGGTGCAGCCTGATTCTACAAAAGCTCAAGTAAAAAGAGCGATAGAGTCTATTTTCAAGGTTAAAGTAACGAAAGTTAACATCATCAATACAAAAGGGAAGACTAAGACATTTAGGGGAGTCAAAGGCGTTCAGAATGATGTTAAGAAAGCTATCGTAACCTTGAGTGATAAGCATGAAATTGATTTAAGTGTGGGAGTGAAATAATGGTATTAAAAACTTTTAACCCAGATACTGCAGGAAGAAGAGGTTTAATTCAGGTTGATAAATCTGCTCTTTGGAAAGGGAAGCCTTATAAGTCTTTGACTTCTGGTTTATCTAAAACTGGTGGTAGAAATAATAGCGGTAGAATCACATCATGGCATAAGGGTGGTGGTCATAAAAGAGTTTACAGGCTTATTGACTTTAAAAGGTCTAAAAGAGACATGGAAGCTACTGTGGAAAGAATCGAATATGATCCAAATAGAACAGCTTTTATAGCTTTGGTAAAATATAAAGATGGTCAGATGTCTTATATTGTTGCACCAAATGGTTTGAAGGATAAGGATGTGATTTCTGCTGGTGAGAATGTTGATATTAAAGTTGGTAACGCTTTACCATTAAGTTCAATTCCTGTTGGTACTACGGTGCATAATGTTGAATTGAAGCCAGGAAAAGGAGGTCAGTTAGCTCGTTCTGCTGGTAGTTCTGTGAAAATTGAAAGTAAGGACTCTGGGTATGTGTTAATAAAGCTTAGATCTGGTGAAGTTAGAAAAGTTTTAGCTGAGTGCTATGCAACTATTGGCTCTGTTTCTAATCCAGATCAACAAAATGTGAAGATGGGTAAGGCTGGTAGAAATAGATGGCTTGGTAGAAGGCCTACAGTTAGAGGTGTGGCTATGAACCCTGTTGATCACCCGCATGGTGGTGGTGAAGGAAAGACATCAGGTGGTAGACATCCTGTGACTCCATGGGGTAAGCCTACTAAGGGTAAACGTACAAGAAGTAATAAGAGAACGCAAATGTTCATAGTAAAAAGGAGGAAGAAGTAGATGGCTAGATCAGCATGGAAGCCCCCATTTGTAGATGGGTTTTTATTAAAAAAAGTAGAGGCGGCTCTTGAAAGTAATAACACTAGGCCGATTAAGACTATGTCTAGAAGATCTACTATATTACCTAATTTTGTTGGGTTAACTTTTGAAGTTTATAACGGTAAAAAATATTTGCCAGTGCAAGTAAAAGAAGAAATGGTTGGAACAAAGCTAGGAGTTTATTCTGGCACAAGAACTTTCCATGGGCATTCTGGTGATAAAAAAGTAAAAAGAGTATAGATATGGCTAAAACAAAAACTGGTTTAAGAAAAGAAAACCAAGCTATTGCAAAAGTAAAGTCTATGAGAGTTAGCCCTACTAAGCTTAATTTAGTAGCTGGTGTTATCAGAAAGATGAAAGTTGAAGAAGCTCTTGTGCAGCTTGAATTCATGAAGAGGCGTATATCTAAAGAAGTAAAAGTGTGCTTAGAATCAGCTATAGCAAATGCTGAGAACAACCACAATTTAAATATTGATAACTTATTTATATCAGAAGTGTTGGTAAGTAAGTCGTTGGTGATGAAGAGAATTAGGCCAAGAGCTAAAGGTAGGTCTGCAAGGATTTTTAAGCCTTTTAGTAGGTTAACTATTATTTTAGAAGAGAGTAAGGAGTAGTATTATGGGTCAGAAAGTAAATCCTATAGGATATAGGCTTGGATTTAATAAAAATTGGGATTCTCGTTGGTTTGCAAAAGGCCAAGATTATGCTAAGTATTTATTTGAAGATTTCCAAATTAGAAAATATATAAAAGATCATTTGAAAACAGCAGCTGTAAGTAAAGTTACTATTGAAAGGTCAGCAAAAAAGATGACCGTATTTATACATTCTGCAAGGCCAGGAATTATTATAGGTAAAAAAGGTTCTGATATTGAGCAAGTTAAAAAAAAGGTGTCTTCTATAGTGAGTGTTGGTGAAGTATTTATCAATATTGTAGAGGTAAAAAAGCCAGAACTTGATGCTCAATTAATAGCTGATGGTATTGCTCAGCAACTAAGTAAAAGAATTTCTTTTAGAAAGGCTATGAAGCGTTCTATGCAGTCTGCAATGAAGTTTGGTGCTGCTGGAATAAAAGTAAAATGTTCAGGAAGACTTGGTGGTGCTGAGATAGCGCGTGCTGAGTGGTATAAAGAAGGTAGAGTTCCGCTACATACTAAAAGGTCTGATATAGATTATGCAATATCAAGAGCGGATACTACATATGGTGTGATCGGTGTAACCGTTCATGTCTATAAAGGCGAAAAATTAAAATATAACTGATTTTAGTAAATATTATGTTGAGTCCAAAAAAGACAAAATATAGAAAGGCCCATAAGGGAAAGATACACGGTTTAGCGAAAGGTGGTACTGACTTATTATTTGGATCTTATGGTGTGAAATCTATCGAGCCAGAAAGAATCACTGCAAGGCAAATTGAGGCTGCGAGGCGTGCTATTGTAAGGTATTTAAGAAAAAGTGGTCGTGTGTGGATTAGAATTTTCCCAGATGTTCCTGTGAGTAAAAAGCCTGCAGAAGTAAGAATGGGTAGTGGTAAAGGTAATCCAGAATTTTGGGCTTGTAGAGTAAAGCCAGGTAAGATTTTATTTGAATTAGAGGGTGTTGAAGAAGATGTAGCAAAGCTTGCTCTTACAAAGGCTTCTGCAAAACTTCCTATAAAGACACGCTTTATAAAGAGAATAGAAGGATAGACTATGAAAATAAAAGATTTAAGAGCAAAAAAAACGGACGAATTAAGCAAGAATTTATTAGAATTCAAGAAAGAATTGTTTAATTTAAGATTCCAAAAAGTATCTGGTGAGTTGACAAAAACCCATAGAATCAGGTATATAAGGAGGTCTGTTGCTAAAATAGAGACTTTATTAAACGAAAAAATTGAGGAAAAAAACAATGCCTAAGAGAATTTTAAAAGGCAAGGTGCTCAGTGATAGTGCTGCTAAAACATTAGTTGTAGAAGTGCAGAGACGTTTTAGACATCCTGTATATAAGAAAGCTTTGACCAGATCAAAGAAATACCATGCTCATGATGAGAAGGAGAAATTTAAAGTAAATGATTTTGTTCAGATAGTGGAATCAAAGCCATTTTCTAAAACAAAAAGATTTGAAGTAATATATTAAAATTAGGTAGTAAAGGTGATTCAAGCGGAATCTAAATTAAAAGTAGCTGATAACTCAGGAGCAAAAGAAGTGCAATGTATTAAGGTGCTTGCAAATGCAAAGAGTGCTTATGTTGGTGATATTATAATAGTATCTGTAAAGTCTGCTATACCTAGGGGTAAAGTGAAAAAAGGAGAAATATACTCTGCGGTTATAGTGAGAGCTGCAAAGGAGATCCGTAGAGATGACGGTAGTACTATAAAGTTTGATGATAATGCGGCGGTATTATTAGATAAGCAGCACGAGCCTATTGGTACAAGGATTTTTGGCCCTGTTACAAGAGAGCTGAGACAAAAGAAATTTATGAAAATAGTATCGTTAGCACCAGAGGTATTATAATGATAGGTCAAAATAAAAAGAAATCAGACGATGAATTATCAGGTGGTGTTGTAGTAAAGGTTAAAGAACCTCAATCAAGGGCGGCTGCTATAT
>JAHZKS010000042.1 GCA_022600235.1 Alphaproteobacteria bacterium
ACTGTGATTTTCTGTGATAAGTTAATGTCTCTAGGTTTCTCTTACGCATGTAAATCTGGTATTTCATTCGGTAAAGATGATTTAATTATTCCTCAAACCAAACCTGCGCTACTTGAAAAAAGTAATAAAAAAGTTGAAGAGTTTGAAAAGCAATACATGGATGGTTTGATTACCATGGGTGAGAAGTACAACAAAGTGATAGATGAGTGGTCTCATTGTACTGATAAAGTTGCAGAAGATATGATGAGCGAAGTTTCTGCAAGGCATACGGAAGGCTTTGAAGAAAACAAGCAAAGAGGTATTAACTCTATTTATATGATGGCTCATTCTGGAGCGAGGGGTTCACCTCAGCAGATTAGACAGTTAGCTGGTATGAGAGGTCTTATGGTGAGGCCTTCTGGTGAAATTCTTGAGAATCCAATTAAAGCAAACTTTAAAGAAGGTTTGAGTGTACTAGAGTATTTTAACTCTACTCACGGTACAAGAAAGGGTCTTGCTGATACTGCGTTAAAAACTGCTAACTCTGGTTACCTAACCAGAAGGCTTGTTGATGTATCACAAGATTTAATTATTCAATCAGAAGATTGTGGGACATCTAAAGGTTTAGTTACAACTCCTGTTATTGAAGGAGGTGAGCTTATAGTGCCTCTATCTGAGAGTGTACTAGGTAGAGTATCTTGTATTGATGTGAAGCATCCAATTTCTGGAGAAGTAGTATTGAAAGGTGGTGAATTAATTAATGAAGATGCAATAGATAAAATTGACTCAGCAGGTATTGATTCAATTATGATTAGATCGGTGCTGACTTGTGAGTTAGAACATGGTGTTTGTGCGAAGTGTTATGGACGTGACCTTGCAAATGGTAACCTAGTTGGTGTTGGTGAAGCAGTTGGTGTGATTGCTGCACAATCTATTGGTGAGCCTGGTACTCAGTTAACAATGAACACTTTCCATATTGGTGGTGCTGCAACTAAAGGTGTTGAAGTATCTAATGTGCAAGTTTCTCAAGACGCTGTTGTGAAATTCTTGAACAAAAACTTCGTAACAAATACAAGTGGACAAAAAGTGATCATGAGTAAGAACTGTGAAGTATTGCTATGTGATGATAAAGGTAATGAGAAAACAAGATTTAAAATACCTTATGGTGCTACAGTGTTCTTCGATGAAGGTTCAAAAGTGAAGAAAGCTGATATAGTTGCTGAATGGGATCCATATACTATTCCTATTATAAACGAGCAGCCTGGAACTATAGTATTTAAAGACTTATTAGAGAATATATCTGTAAAAGAGATTACAGATGAGGAGACAGGTATTTCAAATAAAGTGATTGTAGATTGGAAACAGCAAACCAAAGGAGCTGATTTAAGACCTAGACTTGTTTTAGAAGATGATAAAGGTGATATGGTAACCTTAACAAATGGTCTTGAAGCAAGATATTTCTTGCCTATAGGAGCTATCTTGAATATTGATGATAATACTAAGATACATGCTGGTGATATTATGGCACGTATACCTAGAGAATCTAATAAAACACGTGATATTATTGGTGGTCTTCCAAGGGTGGCCGAGTTATTTGAGGCTAGAAAACCTAAAGATCATGCGGTTATAAATGAAGTTGAAGGAAGAGTATATTTTGGTGCTGACTATAAATCTAAGCGTAGAATTATTATTAGACCTGATGATGAATCTTTAGAGCCAGTAGAATATCTTGTTCCTAAAGGTAAACATATCTTCGTTAATGAAGGTGATCACTTGAAGAAAGGTGATTTGATAATAGACGGGAACCCAGTGCTACAAGATATCTTAAAAGTAATGGGAGTTGAAGCTCTAGCTAAATACATGGTTTCAGAGGTTCAGCAAGTATATAGATTACAAGGTGTGAAGATTGATGATAAGCATATTGAAGCTGTCTTAAGGCAAATGCTTCAAAAGGTTGAAATATATGATTCTGGAGAAACAACTCTTCTTGAAGGTGAGCAAATAGATAGGAAAGAGTTTGAGGAAGTGAATCGTAAAGCTGTGGCTGAAGGGTTCAAGCCTGCTACTGCTACTCCAATATTGCAAGGTATTACTAAAGCCTCATTACAAACAAGATCATTTATCTCAGCAGCATCTTTTATTGAGACAACTAAAGTGCTAACAGAAGCAGCAGTTGCTGGTAAAGTAGATATGTTAAGCGGCCTGAAAGAGAATGTGATTGTTGGTAAATTAATACCAGCTGGTACAGGTTTTTATTCTAGAGACATTAGTAAAAAAGCTCAAGAAGCTGATGAATTGGTAAAGCCAACACCAGATCAATCAAAAGACAACTCTGATGGAGAAGATGATGCTTCAAAAGAAGGGCAACTTTCTGCATAGTCATTTCGTGAGGCTAATTGTATTTTTACTAATTAGCCTTGCACATTTCAATTCAAATGCGAATCTTATAAAGGTAGATTTTGATCAATCTATGGGTATTGAAGAAAAGGGGCGTTTTAATCTTATGTTTAATGACCCAGAACGTTCAGACGAATTTTACCATTTTTACAAAAACCTATATAACCAAAATATTCTTTCTAAAGATATCGACGAATCAATAAGAATACCTAAGCTAATACATCAAATTTGGGTTGGTCCAAAACCTTTTCCTGATCTTTACAAAAAATATGCCGAAACATGCCAAGTAAATAATCCTGAATGGGAATATAAATTATGGTCGAATGAAGATGTAGAGTCAATCTTAGCAACGAACCCTAAATATAAATCTCTTTATAAGGAGTACAAAAAATATGGACATTTTTCTGGTCAGAAAGATATTCTAGAATATTTGATTTTATATAAATACGGCGGAGTGTTCTTAGATGCAGATATTGAGTGTAAGAAAAGTTTTTCTGAAATGCAGCGTAAGTATGATTTCTTTTCAGCTTTAGAACCTGGGCATAGATTTTCTGGTTTTACATTGCTAACTAATGCTTTTGTGGGGAGCAAAAAGAACAATCCTATTTTTATTGATTCATTAGATTTAGCTTTAAAGAAATATAACATTATGTTCAAAGATTCTAATACGGATTACAGGATATTGATTCGCAAAATTAAGAGATTTTTTGGACAAAATATAAAAGATATAAGGGTGCCAGATCAAAGAGTGGTTCTAATGTTTTCTCTTGGTGAAAATCTGGTAAAAAATAATCATATTTATAATAAGAATGCAATTGTTCTTCCAGCAACTTATGTCAATCCCGTTATGAGACCTGCTAAGAGATATAATATAATTGATGAAATAAAATATAAACTAGGGATATACAAAAACAAGGGTGAAACTTTCACAGAAGTGAAGCCTGAAACAATTGCTGTACAAGATTTCTACGATTGATCCTTCTACTTTTATTACTATTAATACTTCTTTTACATTTTAAATATAGAATGTAATTAGTCTTATTAGTGAGATATTATGGCAAAATCAGACCAAATTCTTGATGAGTTCGAGTTAGCAAAAGGCATAGAAGCCGTAGTAAAAAGAGCCATTGTTACTGAAGAGAACAGCAAGAAAAAAGTTTTTGACCAAAGTAAGTTTAAATCTCATATGAAGGAACTTTTCATAGGTGACAAAGGAAAACTAGAAGAAGCATTGGCTGGTGCTAATATTAATGATCAACAAGAATCTGAATTAACAAAATATTTAGGAGAATTAGATCAATTAATAGAAACACAGTCAAAGCAATTGGCTGGCATTGCAGATACAGAAGGGGTTTCAGCTTTAAAAAATGCACCATGGAAAGAGTTTCTATTTAAAGCGCTAGTAGTTGTAACTTCTATAGCTGTATTAACCGCGGCGACTTTAAGTGGTGCAGCGTTGGTAGGCGCAGTTGTGGCATCTTATGCTCTACCAATTACTGTATTGCAAGGTTCTATAATAGGTGGTGTATATGGGGCAATATCAGGGGCACAGTCATCAAGTAAGATATCTAAGTATATAAAGAAGGCAATTGGTGTTCCTAGAGAGGAGTTTATTGATTTTTCTAAAGATGTAGAAGATAAAACAAAATCTTTATTAAAGAATATGTTAAATAAAATTCCAGAGAAGGAAAAAACAAATAGGGTAGATGTGGTTCTGAAGGAAAAGAAGTTAAAGAAAATTCTACATGATAATCTTGGTAAAGAACGTGGTTTTTTATCTAAATTATTACAAAAAAGAAGTAGTGAAAGAAGAAAGTCAAAGAGTGCAAAAAGACCTAAAGGCTTAGGCAGGTAATTCCTTTATGTTAGTTATTCATTAACTTTCTAAGAAAAATTTAATAAATAATTAATAAAATGAATTTATAATTTTATTATACAAAAATAATAGAGGTGTATCATGCCAGAACAAAAGCAACCAAATTTAGAAAAAATTTTAGATACTTCAAGAATTGCCAATTCGATATCCCATATAGTGGCTCAGTCTGTAGAAACTGATAAAAGATCAGGTGTGGATACTAAATTTTTTAACCAAGACACATTTAAGAAAAAGATGAAAGAATTCTTTTTTGGACCTGATGATGTGAATATGGAATCACTAGATCCAATTTTAAGTGAAGCTCAAAAAGAATCTCTCAGAAATTATATGGAAGAATTAGATGGTATCATAGGAGAAAAAGCTGAAGATTTAGGACGAAGAGTAGACCAAAAGGGAATAAAGTGTCTAAAAGATGTGACATGGAAAAGTTTTTTAGATAGTTCTTTTAAAAAAATGGGTGATATTGTTAAAGAGGTTTTTGGATTTCTGAGTGCTGCTTTTCTTGGTGGAGTAGCAGGACTTCTTACATTACAGGTGTCATCAACATTAGCAACTGATCAGATGATGTATAAGCATTTCTCAGATTATAGGGCAGAACGTAGAGATGTATTAGATGCTAATGTTCCTAAAGCTCTGATTGGGTCAGTGTTGGCTGGTGGTGCTTTTGCGATGAACAGTTATCTAAACCACTTTTGTCAAGAATCACCAGAGATACGCAAAATGTCTGAAGATATTGAAAAAAGAACGCAGGTATTGATTGAGGAAGTCGTGAACAAACAAGAAAAACCAGAAAAAGTATCTCAAGTAGACTGGGATAAATCTCCAAAAGAAAGAGAAAGTGCAATTAAACAAAAGTTGAGTAGTAATATAGCTAAGAAAAAAAGTTTTGTTGATAGATTCTTAGGCAGAAATAAAAAGGGTCCAAACAAACAAAGATAAGAGTTTTAACTCTTATCTTTGTCTACGCTCATATCTGGTGCGTCTATAGCTTTCATTCCTACGACGTTGTATCCTGCGTCAACGTAAATTGTTTGACCTGTAGTTCCAGAGCTCATATCACTTAGTAAGAAAAGTGCAGAGTTTCCAA